>NZ_JBEXUI010000022.1:0-151531 GCF_040614395.1 Nocardia sp. NPDC005998
TACGAGGCGATCGTCAAGGGCGAGAACATTCCGGAGCCGGGCATCCCGGAATCGTTCAAGGTGCTCCTCAAGGAACTCCAGTCACTGTGCCTCAATGTCGAGGTGCTCTCCGCCGAAGGCGCCGCGATCGAAATGCGCGACGCCGAAGACGATGAGATCGATCGGGCGGCCGCAAACCTGGGCATCAACCTGTCCCGCACCGAATCCGCCACCGTGGACGATCTATAGCTGTGACATCACCTCGGCCGCAATGAGTTCGAGGTGGGCCAGGTCGTCGAGGTCGAGGATCTGGAGGTAGATGCGGGAGGCGCCGATCTCGGCAAAGCGGGCGATCTTGTCGACCACCTCGGCAGGGGAGCCCGCGAGTCCATTGGTCTTCAGTTCAGCTACCTCGCGGCCGATGGCGTCGGCGCGGCGGGCCACCTCGGCATCGGAGGCGCCGACACAGGCCACCAGGGCATTGGAATAGACCAGATCGTCGGCGCGGCGGCCGCGGGCCGCGACGGCGGCGCGGACGCGGTCGAATTGGCGGGCGCTGTCCTCGATGGAGCCGAAGGGCATATTGAATTCGGTTGCGTAGGTGGCCGCCAGGCGCGGGGTTCGGGTGGCGCCGTGTCCGCCGATCAGGATCGGCACCGAATCCTGCACCGGTTTCGGCAGCGCGGGGGAGTCGGTGAGCTGGTAGTGCTGTCCGTCGAAGGTGAATTTGTCGCCGACCTTGCTCGCCCACAGTCCGGTGATGATCGCGAGCTGTTCTTCGAACCTGGTGAATTTGTCCGGCGGGAACGGGATGCCATAGGCGGTGTGTTCATCGGCGAACCAGCCGCTGCCGAGGCCGAGTTCGACTCGGCCGCCGGACATTTGATCGACCTGGGCGACCTGGATGGCCAGCGGTCCGGGCAGCCGGAAGGTGGCGGCGGTGACCAGGGTGCCGAGCCGGATGCGCTTGGTCTCCCTGGCCAGTCCGGCCAGTGTGATCCAGGCGTCGGTCGGGCCGGGCAGGCCGTCGGCGCCGCCCATGGCCAGATAGTGGTCGGAGCGGAAGAACGCGTCGAATCCCAGATCCTCGGTGGCCTTGGCGACGGTGAGCAGCGTGTCATAACTGGCACCCTGCTGTGGTTCGGTGAAGATGCGTAGCTCCATGCCTACCATGGTGCCCGAAATTGATCTTGTAGATGGTCCGTGCGTGCGCCACCTATCATTGGCCCGTGGTTGGCGCGGTCGAATCGGAATCCGAGCTACGGAAGGCATCGCCGAGGACGGTATTCGCACAGCGCCTGATGAACCTGTTCGAGG
This sequence comes from Nocardia sp. NPDC005998, assembly GCF_040614395.1. Lineage (NCBI taxonomy): Bacteria > Bacillati > Actinomycetota > Actinomycetes > Mycobacteriales > Nocardiaceae > Nocardia > Nocardia sp. NPDC005998. The sequence goes on from NZ_JBEXUI010000022.1 coordinate 1,297, forward strand.
CCGCGGGCAATCCGAAGCTGCGGCAGGTGGCCAGCGCGGCCGAGGCGCGGATGAAGGCCACCCGCGGACCCGTCAGGGGGAGTGCGGCATCGCTGCAGCGGATCAGTGACTGGCGCTCGGGCCGCAATGTGCCCGCGCAGTTCGAGACGCTGCTCCCGGTTCTGCTGACGCTCATCGATCTGAGTAAGACGTCGGCCACGCCGGTGGACCGTGTGCTGGTAGATCTGCCGCAGTGGCGGCGGCTGTGGCATGCGGCCGTCACCTGGAAACCGGAGACCGATCCGGCCAGTGCGGTCTGCCCCTATCGGGGGCTGACCGCCTATCAATCCGATGACGCCGCATGGTTTTTCGGCCGCGGCCGGGCCACCACCGAATTCATCGAGTTGATGCTGAGCACGCTCGACGCGGCGACCGGGGGCGGCATTGTCGCCCTCGTCGGCGCATCGGGCGCGGGCAAATCCTCGTTGCTGCACGCGGGCTTGATCCCGGCCGTCCGCAAGATCGAAAAGGATTGGCAGATCACGACTCTCACCCCCGGTGCGCGACCAGGGGCCGCGTTGGCCGAAGCGGTGGGGGATGCCTGGGCGATCGGCAAGTACGGTGTGCTGATCGTGGACCAGTTCGAGGAGCTGTTCACCGCCTGCCAGGACGAGCAGGAACGCGAGGATTTCCTGACCGAGCTGGCAGCACTGGCCGGGTCGCATGAAAAGCGGTGGGCAACAGTAGTTTTGGCTATCCGAGCCGATTTCTACGCACCATGCCTCGACTACCCGATCCTTGAGGACGTGCTGAACAATCGCGGCTACGTACTCGGTCCGATGCGCCTGAGCGAACTGTCCGAGGCCATTACCGGCCCGGCCGCCGCGGCGGGCCTCGAACTCGAACCCGGATCGGTCGAGTTGGTGGTCACCGAGCTGTGCGGTCTCGGCGATCATCAGAACCGGCGCAGCTACGATCCCGGCGCGCTGCCGCTGCTCTCCCATGTCATGGCGGCGACCTGGGAACATCGGGAACGACTTCGCCTGACCGTGGCCGGATACCGCAAGGCGGGCGGCGTCACGGGTTCGGTCGCCGCGACCGCCGAACAGGCCTGGGCCGGACTCACCGTCGCCCAGCAGATCGAGGCGAAGTCGCTGCTGCTGAGCCTGGTCAGCGTCGGACCCGATGGCCACGACACCAGGCGTCGCGCGGCCCGCGCCGAATTGCTGACCCGGGCAGTGGATTCCGAGGCGGCCGATGCGGTCCTGGAGACGCTGGTCCGCGCCAGGCTGGTCACCTCCGATGCCGACAGCGCCTACTTCACCCACGAAATCGTGCTGCGGGCCTGGCCCCGCCTGCGGGCCTGGATCGAGGAGGACCGCGTCGGCTATCTGGTGCGTCAACGGCTGGAAGCCGATGCGGCGGACTGGGTCTCCTCGGGCAGCGATCCGGCGCTGCTGTATCGCGGCACCCGGCTGGCGACGGCGCAGGAAGCCGCGGACCGGCATCCGGCCACCGAGACCGTAGCCGAATTCCTAACCGCCGCACAGATTTCCCGCACCACATCGCGACGCTGGGCCGCCGCGACCCGCATGGTGCTCGCACTGCTCGGCGTCGGGGTGCTCGTGCTGGGCATCGCAGCGTACGGCCAAGTCAGATTGAAGGACGAACAGCAGGATAATGCGCTGCTGTCGGCGCTGCTCACCGAATCGGAGAGTCTGCGCGGTACCGACCCGACCTTGTCGGCCCAACTGGACCTGGTCGCCCATCGGCTCAAACCCGATGACCCGGAAGTGAATTCGCGGCTGCTGAGCACGCAGAACCTGCCGCTGGCGACGCCGCTGACCGGCCACGCGGGCGCGGTCAACCAAGTCGCGTACCAGCCGGGCGGCGCACTGCTGGCCTCCGCGGGTGAGGACGGCACCGTCCGGCTCTGGGATCTCGCCGATCGAGCGCATCCACAGCCGATGGGTACGCCGGTGAACTGCGATGGCGCGGCGATCTCGGTGACATTCAGCCCGGACGGAAAACTCCTGGCAGCGGCCTGCGGCTACGCATTGCAGCTCTGGAATGTCGAAGACCCGCGGCATCCGGTCTTGGTTGCGCGCCCGACCGGCGGCGGGGTGACCCAGGTGGTCTTCGGCCCCAGCGGACGGATCCTGGCGGCGGCCGACAACAATCGCGCCGTCACGCTGTGGAATCTGCAGAATCCGGCAGCGCCGACGAGAATCGGTGCGCCACTGCTGATTCCACAGCAGATCCGATCGATGGCATTCCACCCCGGGGGATCCTGGCTCGCCGTCGCCTACGACGACGCGATCCAACTGCTGACCGTCGACGGCGCCCCGAAACCGCTCGGCCCGCCGATTTCGATACCGGCGCGGCCGGTGCGAGCGGTGGCGGTCGGCCCCGATGGTGTCACCCTGGCGGTCGGCAGCGGTGGCGACTCGGCGTGGTCGGAGAACCGCGGTGATGCGACTGTCGGACTGTGGGATCTCGCCGATCCGCTCCGGCCGGTCCTGCGCACTTCGTTGCTCGCGGCGACCAAATCGGCGGTGCGATCGCTGGCATTCAGTCCGGACGGGGACACCCTGGCGACCGGCAATCGCACCGGCGTGACGGTCTGGAATATCGCCGACCGCGCCGCCGCGACGCCGCTGGGTGAACCGCTGCTGGCATCGTCGTCGCCATGCCCCGAGGTCAGTACCATGGTGGTCTGTCAGGACGCGCAGAACTCGCTGGCCTTCGGTACGGACGGGCATACCGTCGCGGCTGCCGGAGCGCTCGGCGTGGTCCGGCTCTGGTCGCTGGCACCCGCCGTCCTCGGTGGACGGTTCGGGTGGTTGCCGGTGCCGCCCGCGTTCAGCGCCGAGGGCACCATGGTGACCGGCGCGATCAATGGCCAGACCGAGCTGTGGGATGTGCGTGACCGCGCGACCCTGCGCAAACTGGCCGATCTCGGGCCCGGCCCCACCGAGCTGTACGCGGCTGGCGCCTCGCTGAGCCGCGACGGACGCACGGTGGCCTCGACTGTCGGGACGCCGCCTCGGGTCCTGCTGCACGATGTCAGCGATGCTGGCCACGCGCGGACGATAGCGGAGCTGCCCGGCGTCTTCGCCGCGATGTTCAGTCCGGGCGGTCGCTATCTGTGGACCATCGCGGCCGATGCCGCCTTTTCGTTCCAGGTGTGGGATCTGGTCGACCCCGCGCATCCGGTCCCGCTCGGCAACCGGATGCCGCTGTCCACCGGAGGGTGGGGTGCGTTCGCCATGTACGGTGCGCGGGACGAGCTGATGGCGACGATGGCGTCGGATCGCACGGTTTCCGGACAGATCGGGTATGTGATCCGGCTCTGGGATCTGTCGAATCCGGCCGAACCGCGCGTGGTCAGCGAGCTTCCGAGCGAATCGGCCAAACCGTTCGGCTGGATCGGCATGACACCCGACGGTAAGACCCTGGTCAGTCTCGCCGCCGACACCCTGCAGGTCTGGGATATCACCGAGCCCGCCAGGGTACGCAAACTCGGTGAGCCCATCGCCACACACGGTTTGAACGTGCTCTCGGTCGACTTCAGCCCGGACAGCGCGACGATGGCGACCTCGAGTGCGGATTCCACGGTGCGCCTGTGGGATTTCACCGACCGCGGACATCCGAAACCGCTCGGCCACTCCATCACCGTGCCGAGCACCACGACGTGGCAGTTGGCCTTCGATCCGGCGGGCCGCTATCTGGTCGGCACCGGCAACGGGGTGATGAGCATGTGGGATCTGGATCCGCAGCACGCGATCGCGCGCATCTGCGATGTCGGCCGCGCGGTGCTGACCCGCGAGGTGTGGCAGGCGCATATGCCGCGGATGGCCTACCGGCCGCCCTGCTGATCAGCGTGCACAGAAGGTTCGCACGGCGGCGCCGCTGAGCATTTCGTCGCGTGTGTCGTCGGCGAGCAGGTGGAATTCGTTCACGGTGAGCAGCACGATGCGGGTGCCGTCCTCGCTGGCGATGATCCGGCTGTCGTAGCCGAGTACCCGGCCGATGTAGGCCCAGGCCGGACCACAGGGTGTCAGCGTATGCATGATGCCGAGTCCGTAGTCGTTGCCGCTGTGCTCTGTCGGAACGGTCGTGGTGAGTTCGGCCTGCTGTTCGGGTGGCAGCAGGCGGCCGGAGAACAGGGCGCGGGCGAAGGTGGCGAAATCGTCGAGGGTGGAGACCATCGCGCCCGCCGCACCGTAGATCTGTGGGTCGGTGACCGGGATATCGCGGTGCCAGGTGTAGCCGTGCAGCCAGTTGCCGTGCAGATTGGGGTCGGTGACGGGAAAGGTGGTGTCGCGCAACTGCAGTGGTTCGATAATGCGTTCGCGCACTTCATCGGCCGGGTGCCGGCCGGTGACAGCGGTGATCACCATGCCGGCGACGATGTAGTTGGTGTTGGTGTAAGCGAACCGCTCGCCCGGTGCCCCGGTTCGGGCTCGCTGCATCGCAATATCGACAAGTGACTGCGGCGAGTGAGCCGGTACCGGGTCGAACCCGGCGAAGTAGGGCAACGAGATCCGTGGATCGTCGGCGTACTCCGGCAGCCCTGAGGTGTGGTTGAGCAGTTGGCGGACGGTGATACCTGCACTGTCGGGTACCGCGCCGGGAATCCATCGGTCGATGGGGTCGTCGAGGGAGAGCCGATGTTCGGATTCCAATTGCAGTAGCACTACTGCCACAAATGCTTTCGTGAAGCTGCCGATGCGGAACTGCGCGGCCGGGTCGGCGGCGGTTCGGGTGGACAGCTCGCCGTAGCCGGCGTGCACATAGCGCGTTTCGGAACCATTGCGGACCAATCCGATGACGCCCGGGAAGCTGCTCGCGACGGCGGCGTCGGCGCCCGCCTGCAAGATATCGACCGGCTCCTCGGCGCGCGCGGTGCCGGGCATTGCCAAAACAATGAGCCCAGCGGCGACCAGCGCCCTGATCGAAGTCGTCACCGAATTCCCCTCCCGCGCCATCCGGCCTGTTCCCAGGCATCAAGTTACCGCAACCGGGCTGGTCCGACATTCCGGCATTCCGGTCCGGAATTCCGGTGTGAGCCCGTGAACTGCGCGGATACGGCACACGGCCGGCCGATCGTTAGCTGAGTGCCCGGCCCGCCGCATAGCGTTCGGTTGTCGGCTTGCTCCGGCGAACCATCCGGAAATCGAGGTCCGGAATGGCGTGCGGGAATGGGAATCATGTCGGCCGGGCCATGTGGAGGGGAGTTCGGCGGGCAGACTCCTGTTCCCGCCGCAGGCCCCGGATCGCCACCAATCACACCGAAGGGGAATCTTTGAGCACGCCCGGCACCGCTTACCTCACCATCCCCTCCGGTCGATATCGGCTCGCGGGCATGGGATCCCGGCTGGGCGCGCGGTTCATCGACACCGTCATCGTCGGCATTCCGATCGGTATCGTCGCCGCGGTCGTCATTGTGAGCGCGGACTCATCGAGGGAGTTCGCCACCGAAACCGAAACCGAAGCCGGAATCGGCGTCGGCACCGCATTACTCGTCGTGCTGCTCGGCTTGGTCGCCAGCATCGCCTACGAGGTCGGCCTGACCGCGACCCAGGGCGCGACCTTCGGCAAGAAGGTGCTCGGCATCCGTGTCGTGCGTGCCGACACCGCGGCCGCGCCGGGGGAGGGCATCGGCGCTGTGGCCGCATGCACCCGCTGGGCCGCCCTCGTCCTGCCGAGTGTGGTCTGCGGCGTCTGGGGCGTGCTCTGTGTGTTGTCGCCCTACTTCGACAAGCTCGCCCGTCAGGGCTGGCACGATAAGGCCGCGAAAACCTTTGTCCTGGTGGCGTCCTAGTGAGCCGGGAGTTTGCTCCCTACCGCTAGGGTCGAAAGCTCCAGGAGTCGTCGGCGCGTGCCCGGCCGAATGAGTGCGGAGGTCCAATGAGGGCAGCATCGTGCAGCGATTCGATGAGGGTCGTGGCCGGGTGACGGGTGGGCCCGAACGGTCGGCAGCGCCGGTCATCGTCGTGATGGGTGTCTCCGGATGCGGAAAGTCCACGGTCGGTGCGCTGTTGGCCGAGACGCTGCGCATCGAATACGCCGAGGGTGACGACTTCCATCCGGCCGCCAATATCGCGAAGATGGCGGCCGGGGTGCCGCTGACGGATTCCGATCGCGCGCCGTGGCTCGATATCGTCGCGGCCTGGCTGGGGGAGCGGCAGCAGCGCGGCGGCGTGGTCAGCTGCTCGGCGCTCAAACGCGGCTACCGCGATCGGCTACGCGCGGCGGCGCCGGGGGCGTTCTTCGTCCATCTGGCCGCATCGCGGGCGGAACTGGCCCGGCGTATGGATGAGCGCCACGGCCATTTCATGTCATCGACGCTGCTCGATTCGCAGCTCGCGGCATTGCAGCCATTGGCCTGCGACGAGCTCGGTGTCACTGTCGATGCGACGAAGGATCCCGCCGAACTGGTCCGCGAAGCGGTCACGGCATGGGAGTCGAACTAGCTCAGGTTCGGTCGGAGTGCGTGCGGCTGCGCCCGAGGCGTGTTGCGGCCAGCCAGGCGATGCCGATGATGATCAGCGGAATGATCAGCAGCAGCGGAACCGTCGCCGCACCCGCGATCGGATGCAGCCAGCCTGCGACGGAGTCGCATATGGCGTCGATCAGCGCACGAGCCAACTCCGCCACTGGAGAGTGCTCGTCCGGCCCGGTGCTGGCATGGTCCGGCCATCGATTCACGGCCAACACACTACGACATCGGGTCGGCGTGTCCAGCATTTCCGCAGGAGAACACTCAGCAACTTCTCAGCGCCGATCTGCAATCGTGTTGGAATGACGAATCGCCACGCGCCGCCGCTCCCCGTTCCGGTCTGGGGTATCGCAGTGCTGGCCGCGGTGGTCGTCGGCATCACCGTCAGCGTCCTCGGCCACGACGGTGTCACCGTGATCGACCGGCCGGGAACCGATTGGATCGTCGAGCACCGTGCCGCGGTGGTGACGCCGGTCGCGATCGGGATCAGCGACCTGGGCGGCACGCTGCCGATGACGGCGTTGGCGGTGGTGCTGTGTCTCGGGCTGGCCTGGCGTCGGCGGTGGGCGGAGGCGGTGCTGGTCGGTGTCGCCACCGGGGGCGCCGGAGTGCTCGTCGTGGTCGGCAAGCACCTGATCGGCCGCAGCCGCCCGCCCGCGGCCGACCATCTCGTCACCGAGACCAATCAGGCCTTTCCGTCCGGACACAGTCTCGGCTCGATCGTGGTGATCGGAGTCCTTGTCGCGGTGGTTCTTTCGCGACCGCATCGCCCGGCCACCCGCCGGATCACGGTCACTGTCGCGGCGGTGTTCGTTGGGGCCGTTGGCCTTTCCCGATGGTATCTGGGCGTGCACTGGCCCACCGATATTCTGGGCGGTTGGTGTATGGGCGCGCTGTGGCTCGCGCTCTGCCTTGCGGCATACCGGATCTATCGGCCCGATAAGGCCGGTGCCGTGCAGGTGGCGTCGGAGACATTGGGAATGCACACGCCTGCGGCCTCGGACAGCAGCAGCGCGCCGCCGACCAGCGCGGCGACGGCGACCGCGCCGAAGACGAACACCCAGAGCAATCCGGGGAGATGAGTGAGCCGGGCGAGCTGATCGGCATCGGAATCCGCGCCCTGCGGCATATTCCAGCGCCGAACCCGGCCACGTTGCAGTTCGATGACCGGTCGGGTGCCCGCGAGCAGCAGGAACCACGCGCCGAGGTAGGCGAAACCCGCTTGCACCGTATCGGTTCCGAACCAGGACACGGCGAAGACGATGGCGCCCAAACCGAATACCGTCAGCAGTCCGTAGATGTTGCGCACCTTGATCAGCACGGCGGCGAGCAGGGCGATCGCGGTCCACAGCATCAGCGTGATGCGGTTGGCGCCCAGTAGCGCGGCGAAGCCGAGACCGAGCAGCGGTGGCGATGGGTAGCCCGCCATCGCGGTGAGAATCATGCCGAGGCCGTAGGGTTTTCCGCTCGATACGGTCAGGCCGGAGGTGTCGGAATGCAGGGTGATGCTGTTGAGTCGACGACCGGTCAGCAGCGCGGTGAGCGCATGACCACCCTCGTGCGCGATGGTGACCACATTGCGGGTGACCCGCCACAGTGGGCTGTATCCGACGAGAATCAACGCCGCCGCCGCTGTCGCGAGAACCAACCACCACGGTGGTGCTGCCTGGGTTGTGGTGAGCCGGTCCGCGATGGAGGCGCCGTGCTCGACGAATTCCGCTGTTTGCACCGCCGCACCTTATCCGGCGACGGTGAGCTTCGCTGCTTGGTCGTGAGCGGATCAGGCGGTGACGGCCTCGCCGCGGCTCGCCGATAGTCGGGCGGCGTCGAGCAGTCGCAGGGTGGTGACGGCATCGCGCGGGTCGACCGGAACGGGTGCGCCGTCGAGGATCGCGGCGGCCATGCCGGAGTAGAACGCTGGGTAGTCGCCCGCGAGCGTCGCGACGGGTTCGATGGCCGGTTCGGCGCCGAGCACGCCCCATCGTTCGGGTTCGACGGTGCCCCAAGGTCGGTCACCGTCATCGGGTCGGCGGCCCGAACGCAGCGCCTCTTCCTGGGGGTCCAATCCATAAGTGACGTAACCGGATTCGGAACCGAGTACCCGAAAACGAGGCCCCAACTGCGGTGTAACCGCGCTCATCCATAAATGTGACCGCACACCCGAAGTGTGGGTGAGTGCGACGAAGGCGTCGTCATCGGTCTGGATACCGGGCCGTCGCCGATCCAACTCGCCGTATACCGAGCGCACCGGACCGAAGAGCGTCACGGCCTGGTCGATGAGATGGCTGCCGAGATCGAACAGCAGACCGGCGCCCTCGTCGGCGGAACCGACCTCGCGCCAGCCGCCCTTCGGCACCGGCCGCCACCGCTCGAACCGGGATTCGAACCGGCGCACATCGCCGAGTCGTCCGTCCGCGATCAGCCGCCGCACCGTCAGGAAATCGCCATCCCAGCGCCGATTCTGGAATACCGACAACGCGACACCGGCGCGCTCGGCCCGCGCGATCAGATCCTCGCCCTCGGCCACGCTCACCGCGAACGGTTTGTCGACGACCAACGGCAACCCGGTGTCCAACGCCTGCCGCGCCAGTGGCGCATGCGTCCGGTTGGGCGTCGCGATGACCACCAGATCGATATCGGCGATATCAGCGAACAACGCCTCCGCGCTCGGCACCACCCGCACCCCGGGATGTTCGCGTCGCGCCTGCTCGGCCCGTTCCGGCGATCCCGTGACCACCGCCGCTACCCGCATGCGCGGCTGCGCGGCGATCAGCGGCGCATGGAAGACCGATCCGGCCAAACCGTATCCGACGATGGCGACCTGAAGTCTGCTCATCGCTGCGACGCTACCGCCGAACCCGCCGTGGGATGTAGTGCGGGCGGAATCCTGGCCGAGCCCTTGACTTGTTGTTGCGACAACAGATACCGTTGTTGCAACAACAATCAATCTGCCGCTGGCGGAGTCAGGGAGTGTTCCGATGTATGTGATTCACGAAGAAGCCGTAATCACCGGAGGGATCGAGGAGATCTGGCAGGCGGCCACCGATGTCGCCAACTGGCCGTCCTGGGATCCGCACGAGGAGAAGGCTCGGATCGACGGGTCGTTCGCGCCGGGGACGACCGGCTGGGTGAAACCCAAAGGCGCGCCGGCCGGTCCGTTCACCATCATCGCGGTCGAGCCGGGACGTTCATGGACCAGTGAGGCCGGAATTCCGTTCGGCAAGATTCGTGGCCATTACACCTATGATCCGCTCGGCGACGGAACGGTGCGGGTCGGGAAGCGGATGGAGGTGCACGGTCCGTTCCGGCCGATCTTCCGATTGATCTGGGAGCGCGGCATCCGCGCCGATATGCATCTGACCATCGCGGCGCTGGAGGTCGAGGCGCGACGACTGGCGGGTGCGGCGCAGGAGCCCGAACGTGGCTGAACCGCGGGGACCGCTGATGAGCCCGGGGTTCTGGCTGCACCACGCCGCGCTGGAGTGGCGCGCCACCGTGGAACGCAACCTCCGCCCGCTCGGCCTCACGCTGACGCAGTTCAATTTGCTCGCCTCCGCGGGCTGGCTCGGCAGACGGGGTGCGGAGCTACCGACTCAGCAGCAAGTTGTGGATATGGCGGGCGCGGACCGGATGATGGGGTCTCGGGTCATCCGCGTCCTGGAAGACCGCGCCCTGCTCGTCCGTCGCCCGGATCCCGATGACGCAAGAATCCTGCGCATCGAGGTCACCGCCGAGGGGCATGATCTCGCCCGCCGAGCCATCCGGATCGTCGTCGACGCCGACCTACAGGTATTCGGGCCCGATAGTGACGCGCTACGCGATCAGCTCAAATCGATTGCCGCCCGGCGTGGCGGGAGATGACGCGACATGAAAACGGAGAATAAACCTCCGCTTTCGGTTAGCATTACCTGTGTCGAGTTCCCTGTAGTTCTCATCGAAGCAAGGGGCGAGTTCATGACCGAAAGTGATGCATTATCGCAGTTCGATCCGACAAAAATTGATTTCGAACAGGCATATCGGGCTAAAACGGTCGTCGAAGGCGTGCCGATGGGTCGGGTGCCGTGGGATATCGGCAGACCGCAACCGCTGCTCGTCGAATTCGAGCATGCGGGCCGCATTGCGGGGCAGGTCCTCGATATCGGCTGCGGGCCGGGGGATAACGCCATCTATCTCGCGAGCCTGGGCTATCAGGTGGTCGGCCTGGATTCCTCGCCCACCGCGATCGACGAGGCCCGCGCCCGCGCCGTGGCTCGCGATGTGGCCGTCATCTTCTCCGTCGCCGATGCAACCCGGCTCGACGGCTATGACGCTCGGTTCGACACGGTGGTCAGCAGTGCGCTGTTCCATTGCCTCGCGCCCGAACAGCGCCGAGATCATATCGCCGCGCTGCATCGCGTCATGCGCCCCGGCGCTCGGCTCATCCAATTCTGTTTCGTGGACCGGGGACACAGCGAGGCGTACGCACCGCACCAGATCGGTGCGGCCGAACTGCGTACCAGCTTCGCGCCACCGGGTTGGTCGCTGAATACGCTGCGCACCGATCGGATGGTGGCGATCATGCCACCGGAACCGGTGCGAGATATGTTGGCCGAGCGCGGAGTTGAGCTCGAGACCGACGAGACGGGCGCACTGTTGCTGCCGTTCTGGGTACTGGAGGCCGAGCGAATCTGATCGGGGGCCGATTACGCGGACCGATCGAATTCGAATGTCCTTCGGTCCGCGAGCAATACGGTGAACGTGAGCACCCACGCCCCGACCGCCACCACCATCAGCAGCTTGCCGAGCGTCTCCAGCACGGACATATCGATTGCCGTACCGACGGCCAGTGCGGCGACAGCGGTCATGCCGAGCGGGAAGACGGTGGCCCAGCGCCGGATATCGTATTCGGGTCGTGGGCGGATCACCTCGGCGACCATCAGGATCGCACAGCCGAACAGGTTGAGGCCCAATACGATCAGCGCCACCACTCGAAGCATCTGATGCGGGAGGCCGGTCCACTGGTGCGCGGCAACGAGTCTGGCGGCGGCCAGCGCCGAGATCGCCAGCCCGCCGGTGGCCACCCATTGATCGCCCGCGCCGATCCGCACCTGCTGAATCTCGAAGTGGGCGAACGCCGCGGCATACACCAGCAGACCCAGCCCGAAGAGCAGCAGACAAGCCCAAGCGAGCCAATCGCCGACCTCGGCCTGCGCCAACGTTCCGGCCAGTACGGCGAGCCCCTGCGTCGAAACGCAGACCAGGAATGCCACGCCAGGCATCCGGCGATTCCAGTGCCGCACCACCGCGAGCAGCAGTCCGGGCCACAGCACCGCCGCCACCGCCAACAGCGCGCACGCCGCAAGCTGCCAGCCCGCCAGCGATAACCGGGTGCCGAGCACCGTCGTCGCCGCGACGGCGGTCAATGCGGGCGGCGTATCGGCCTCGGCCTCCCATTGCTGCCGATGCCACCGCAGCCGCATGCCGAAGTCGACCGCGAGCAGCACCCAGACCGCCGCCGCGAGCGCGAACACCAGCCACGAGACCGCCTCGAATCCGGTGAGATGCAGCCCCACCGACACGATTCCGGTCGCCATGACGAATGAGCCCGCCACCGGCGGTAGCTCCTGCCACCATCGCTGTGCCACCCGGATATCACAACTCGAGAGTCGATCTTGGTCAAGCAACTCGGTAGCAAAGCGATTTCGGCGAGGCGGCTGTGCGATTTGCCGCCGGTGGGTTTTGATGGAGTCCGATAGTCGTGCACACCGTCCGAAGATTGGTGGCAGGATCTATGGCTCAACCCGATGCTCTGTTAATGCGGACCGGCAAATTCTTTCACCGCGAGCGTTTATCGCCCCGACCTGCATATTGTGCAGTACGTCGGCGGCCGGGCGGGTGACACCTTTTGTCGCGACCGGAATCCGCGACATTCGCGGCATCTTGCTGCGGATGTACCGGGAAGCTGAGCGGCGCACCGGTGATCCGGTCACCGCATCGGCCGAGATCTAGGTCTGTCCGATGCAGCGCGGGAAGTATCAGCAATCTAGGAGCAAATGCAGTCTGGTGCGGGCGAATCGGGATGACGAGAGTTGTCCGACTTCCGGGCCGTAGTCCTCGAATTCGGCGCCGCCACAGGCAATCGCGGTCCGCTGGCCCGGTTCGGAATTGCTGTGAAAGCCCCAGATCGTCGTGCCGGGACGGTCTCGTTCGTCAATTGCGGTTTCGCCGGGATTGAGTCTCGGAGCTGAGTGCCACCGCCGTCCACGGCGAGTTCGGCACCGGTGGTGTAGGTGGCGTCGAAGGCGAGGGACAGTGCCGTCGTCCCGGCGGCTGGCTCCGACCGGACGGTGGACGCGGGGTCATAGCGTGATCACGATCTTGCCGTGGACGTGGCGTCCGGCTTGCTGCGTCACGGCGTCGCGGATCTTCTCGATCGGGAAGGTCGCGGCGATCGGCACGGTGATCTTGCCGGCGAGGATCGCGCCGGTGATCCGCGCCATGGCGTCCGGCTCCGCGTCGAAACCGCCGGTCGCGCGCACACCGCCGGGAGGATTGGGACCCGCGGCGACCGTGGAGATCCGCTCGGGTGGAACACCCAGTGCGAGAGCGGTTTCGGCCGTTTCGGTGCCGAACAGGTCAGTGGCTGCGCTCACGCCGTCGGGAGCCAGGGCGCGTACCCGATCCGCCAGTCCAGGGCCGTAGGTCACGGGCTCGGCGCCGAATCCATGCAGGAACTCGAAGGTGGCCTGCGAGGCCGTCCCGAGCACTCGGGCGCCGGCGAGCTTCGCGAGCTGTACGGCGAAAACGCCCACACCTCCCGCGGCGCCGCCGATCAGCACGGTGTCGCCGGATCGCAGGTCGATCGCCGCCAACGCGGCGGCCGCGGTCATGCCGGCCACCGGAATAGTGGCCGCCACCTCGTCGCTGATGCCGTCCGGCGTATGCCAGAGCAGCGCCTCGGCTGTCCCGGCGTTCGTATCGGCCACTACGAAATCAGCGACGGCCCTACCCAGCGCGCCGCCGTAGACACGGTCGCCCACAGCGAAACCTGTTGCTTCGCTGCCGACTTCGTCCACCACGCCCGCGAAGTCGAAACCGAAGCCGGACGGCACGGTAATGCCGAACTGCGCCGCCGCCTCGGGCTGTGCGGCGATACCCCAGTCCATGGGATTCAGACCGGCGGCCGTGACGCGGACGCGGACCTCGCCCGGTCCGGCATGTGGTTCGGGAACCTCCCGCAGCTCCAGCACCTCGGGACCTCCGAACGTCTCGTAGATGACGGCTCGACTCATGGGGGACCTCCAAAAAACAGTAACGGGACTCAGTCCCATCACTGTACCCGAGTGACGGGACCAAGTTCCAGTACCATGTCCCCATGGCCCGCTGGCAACCCAACGCATCACAGCGGCTCGTCGGCGCTGCCCTCGAGCTGTTCGAGGAGCGGGGCTACGACAACACGACGGTGATCGAGATCGCGGAGCGCGCCGGGCTCACGAAGAGCACCTTCTTCCGGCACTTCCCGGACAAACGGGAGGTCCTCTTCGGCGGAGGCACGATGACCGGACTACTGGTCGACGGGATCGCCGCGGCGCCGGCCGGGGTCGAACCGCTCGAAGCGGTGGCGCACGCCCTGGAGGTGATCGGGCGCGAAGCCTTCACACCCGATCGCCGCGAGTTCAGTGCTCGGCGGCGGGCAGTGCTGGCCGCCAATCCTGAACTGCGAGAACGCGAGGCATTGAAGGGGCTCGGTCTCACCGCGGCGATGGTCGACGCGCTCGAGCGCCGCGGCGTTCCCGGCCTGACCGCGCGCGTGGCAGCCGAACTGGGCGCGCTCGCCTGGAAGCTCGCCTACGAGCGCTGGAGCGATACGACCAACGGCGACAACTTCGGTGAACTCGCGCGGCGAACACTCACCGAAGTGCAAGCGGCCAGCGCCTTGTGCTGACCGCAGACAAGCTCAACCGCACTTTCGGGCAGTTGCCGCTGTTGGCGTGAGTCCGGCTGAATCTCGAGCCTGACCAAATACCGAAAAGGGTCTGGAGTCTCAAAATCGTGGCGGATCCGCCACGTCACCGCCAAACTTTGTGAGATTCCGCCACGACGCCCTGACCTGTGGCTTTGCAACCAGTCTCATAGTGCCACCATCGTCTCCAGTCTCAAAACGGTGGCAGTTCCTCGGCGTTCGGTGGTGGCCCCGCGACCAGCTGACTCAATTGGTGGCATTTCTTCAACGTCGAAGTGTCGTGAGATAGGCTGCGCTGGTCTCTGCTTCAGGCATCTCGAGGCGTTGGTAGATCTCGATCGCTTCCTCGAGATGCGTTGCTGCGGTATCGAATTCTCCGTTTTCGGCCAGGCATCGTGCCGTTCCTTCGAGTGCACGAGCCTGTTCGACCGCGCTGTGGATTCGGATCGCCAGCTGGAGCGCATCGGCGAAACTCTTTCGGGCTCGATCGAATTCATTGGTCTCGATCCCTAACTGCCCGCGCTCGTTCAGCGCCTCGGCTTGGCCGTACGGATCGCCGATCGCGGCGAATCTCGTTAGAGCGTGTTCGTTGAACTCCGCTGCCTCGTCGTACCGGCCACGGTGTCTGCACAGGACACCGAGATTTACGAGGGCATTGGCTTCGCCGCGACGTGCTCCGAGCGCACGGTAGATGACCAAGGCCTGCCGGTGGAGGTCGTCGGCTTCGGAATAGTCACCGGCGTCGCCGCATATGAGGCCGAGGCCGAGCAGGCTGTTGGCTTCACCGATGCGGTCGCCGAGTTCACGGTAACGGATGAGAGCTTGTTTGCGCAGTTCTGCTGCTTGGTTGCGATCCCCGTTGAGCCGACTCACGAGGCCGAGGTTGTCGAGTGCGATCGCCTCGCCGCGAAGACTGCCGACCTCGCGATAAAGGGCGAGAGCTTGCCGATGAAACTCTGCGGCGGCAGCGAAGTCGCCGGTGAGTTGCCGCAACACGGCGAGATCGTTGAGGGCGTTCGCCTCCCCGAGACGGTTGCCGAGCTCGCGGTAGCAGGTGAGCGCTTGTTGGTGCGACTCCTCACGGCCGGCGTACTCCCCGGTCAGCCACCTGATCCGGCCGAGGTGGACCAGCGCGGTGGCCTCCGAATTTCGGTTACCGAGGTCGCGCGCGGTGCGGACGGCGCGTTCGTGCAGCTTTCGAGCAAGCGGCAACGGCCCGTCTCGCTCGAGCAGCCCGGCCAGCGCCTCGGTCAACCCCACCATCCGCATCGGGGCGTGTACGGTTGCGTGGTCGAGGCAGGCGAGCAGGTTCGATCGCTCGATACGCATCCACGCCAAGGCGGTCTGTTCGTCACGAAATTCGCGCATCGGGATGTTCGGGTTCGCGTCTTCCGGGTCCGGAGCCGCGCGGGGCACTCGGGACAGCAGGAGATCCGCAGCAGTGGCAGCGTTCCGGTAGTAAATGAAGAGTCGTGCCAGGGCCTGGTGGTTGTCCTCGGCCGGGTCCGTGGCGGCGAGCGTGCGTGCGTACTCGCGTAGCAGGTCGTGCAATCGGAACCGGCCGCGTACTGGCTCTTCGACGAGATGATCGGCGTACAGCGCGTTCAGTTCCCGGCGTACCCGCGTGATGTCCAGGTCGGCAAGCGCGGCCGCCGCGTGGGAGTCGATATCGAGTCCGGGGTGCAGAGCGAGCCGCCGGAACAGTTGCTGCCGTGCAGAGGGCAGGTCGTCGTAGGACATGGTGAATGCGGCGCGCACCGCTCGGTGTCCGGTGTCGAGTTCGGCCAGGCGATCCGCTGCGTCCGCGAACTCCGCGGCCGAATCGGTGATGGTCCAAGCGGGGTGGTGCGCCAACCGGCCGGCCAGCAGTGCTATCGCCAGCGGCAGGTATCCACACAGCCGGACAATCTCGGAAATGGCGGCCTCATCCGAGCCCGCAGGGGTCCGCAGGGACAAGACGGTGAACAGCTCCGCAGCTTCGGCTGGGGCCAGGACGTCCAACTCCACCGGCATCGCGTCGTCGAGACCGATCAAACGCCGGCGACTGGTCACCAACGTCAAGGTTTCGCGGCCGGTGGGGAGTAGCGGTTCGATCTGCTCCTGATCGCGGGCGTCATCGAGAACCAGGAGTATCCGTTTCCCGTGTATCAGGTCGCGCCACAGGTCGCGTCGTCCGGCGAGGTGGTCGGGGATATTGCGCGGATCGATACCTCGATCGATCAGCAGCCCGGCCAGCACGTCGGCAGGCTCGGCCGGCAACTGCCCCGGGGTGTGGGCGTGCAGTTCGACGAAATACTGGCCATCGGGGAAATATTCGGCCAGCATGTGCGCCACACGGGTTACCAGAGCGGTCTTGCCGACCCCGGCCATGCCGTCGACGGTAAAGATCGACGACGCCCGCGCCGGTCCCGCGGCCTGCAGAATCCGCCGCAATGATGTGTCTCGGCCGACGAAGGCTGCCAAGTCCCGGCGCAGCGTGGTGGTCACGATCGAGCGCGGCTCCGGGCCCGCTTCGTGAACGTGCACCGTCGACACATTGATCGTGCCGGTATTGTCCCGGCCGATGTTCAGTTGCTGGGCTTGATCACCGGCATGGTAGTCGGACAATCTCAGGGCCCTAACCGATGTTGATCGTGCCGGTGTTGTCGCCGCGGATGTTCACCTGCTTGGCGTCGTCATACGCATGCGCGACGAACAGGTCCAAGCCTGGATCTCGCCGCGCTGTGGTCACCAACTCGCCTATCGCACGAGCGAATTCGGGATCGAGTCGCGCCGCCGACTCGATCCGGTCGGCCACCACCGCACGGCTGTCCGATGCCGAGTCGTCAACCAAAGCGGTTATAGCCGAACGGGTTTGGGGATCGTGCCGGAATTTGGCGGTGACCATCTCAGCCAGTTTCGTCACGGCGGCCCATGCGCTGTCGCCGGCGTTCTTGGCCATGTCCTCGCCGAACTTCGATGCCAGCAGCGCCGCCGCAGCCAACCCCAGGGAAACCGGCTCCATACCCCATCCTCTGCAAGCTGGCCTCACGGCCTTATTCCATTGCTGCCCAACGTCCATCGTAAGCCAGCGATCCGCACCTATCGATGGAACGAGCGTGCACCTGCGCAGGCACGCAACGAGTCAGGCGTCGCACGGACCTCGACCGAGCGGACTGAACCGCTGGAGACCAGAATCGACCGGATCCTCCACACCAATGGTGTGGAGGCAGTCGCTCCGCTCGCCACCCGAACCCTCCTGCCCCGGACCACAACTGGCGAAGGTCGTCCACCAAATCACCTGGGGCAGGGGCCAGAATCTCAGAATCATGGCCAACTGGCCATCTCACGGCCAGACATTCTGAGAATTGGCCATTATTTGAGCCTCTACGTGTGCCACGAACGCAGAGAGGAGCTCGAATAGGAAGAGCTTCTTGATGTGGATGTTGTGCGCGGCAAGGAACTCGTAGGCATAGTTGTCCAGGGCGTTCGCCAGTTCCGGGGTGAGGTGCCGAACGAAATCAGCTGTCCTGGAACGGAAGTGGTAGTGGTCGATCGCCTCCGGGTGGGAGTCGGCGGGCAGGCCGCTGAGTCTTTCGAAGAGGAAGCAGCGGGTTGTCGGCGAAAGCCATCCACGAGCTATCGCCATGCCGTCAACTAATAGTTGACGGGGAGGGGAGCGTCAACCTATGGTTGACGCATGGATCGACGGGTGCCACTGCGCGACGTGATCGTCGCGATCGAGCGGGTCCACCCCGATAGCAGCCTGGATCAGTTGGCAGCAGCAGTGATTCACGCTGCGAATTGGTTGCGGCTGGCCGATCAGCTGCTCGACTATTTCGTGGACCAAGCCCGGCACGCAGGCACGCCCTGGGCGGAAATCGGCGCCCACCTCGGTGTCTCCAGGCAGGCCGCGCAGAAACGATTCGCGACCCGCGTCGCAGAGCGCCATGCGGCTACCAAGCGGCTGTGACGAGACGAATCGTCGTGGCGCGGCGGACAGGAGGAACCAAATTGCCACAAGCACCGATTGCCACCGGCGCCCCGGCCAGCCGTGGTGTTGTAGCCGGTCCGGTCCGGCTGGTGCACAGTGTTGACGACTTCGACGCGGTTCGGCCGGGCGATGTCATCGTCTGTCGCACGACCGATCCGTCGTGGACAGTGCTTTTCGGCGTTGCCGCCGCGGTGGTGACCGAAACCGGGGGAATTCTGTCCCATGCGGCAATCGTTGCCCGCGAGTACGGGATTCCAGCCGTGGTGGCGGCCAAGGGGGCGATGGAGGCCCTGGCGAATCATCGGATTGTCTCCGTCGATGGGACCAATGGACACGTTCATGCCGTTCGCTCAACCCAACGTTGATGTCGCTTCACCAGGCATAGCTGCTCGACACGAAAGGGAGGTGCGGGATGACGCACGTTTCACGCAGTTCGTTGCTCGCATTGCACGCAATCCGCCTCGGCGGGTTCGTTGATACGCAGGCGGTGGCCGACAGATACGCAATGCCTGTCGGCCTCGCCGAGTCGCACGTGCGCAACTTCCGAGAGTGTGGTTGGATCAGCCGCTTCCGTTTCGGCGCGGACGCAGGGTGGTCGCTCACCGAGAGTGGGCGTGCGGAGAACGAGCGGCTACTCGCCGACGAGCTTTCCGAGTGTGCGGCAAAAGCGTTCGTGGAAGACGCCTATCGCATGTTTCTCCCGCTCAATGCACGGTTGGTGCAGGCTTGCACCGCCTGGCAATTGACCATCCTTCCCGACGGCAGCATGCAGGACAACGACCACGGGGACGCGCAGCGGGACCGGCCGATCCTGGCCGAACTGGAAAGCCTCGCAGAGGAATTGGTTCCGCTGACGATTCAGCTCACCGAACGACTTGCCCGGTTCTCCGGTTACAACACTCGGTTCGCCGCGGCACTCTCACTGGCCGCCGACAATCCCGAGATGGTTACCGGCACCAAACACGATTCCGCCCACCGAGTTTGGTTCGAACTGCACGAAGATCTGATTGCCACGCTAGGTATCGACAGGGCACTCCCCTCCTGCCCCTAGGTAGGTTCTCCCAAGCCCGGCGGTTCGGGCTGTCCAGGAAAGTGTGCAGGCCGCGCTCTCGAACGGCACCGTCGGCATAACTCCCCTCGGGGCACAAAGCGCCCCGGCTGATCGCCAGGAGGAATGCCGGGGGCGGCCAGACACAGCCCGCGGCGGTTACTGCGGTCACCGCACGAGCCGAATGCCCAGTGGCCAGCAGAGAGCGGAATCTCAGAATGATGGCGGATCCGCCACGTCACCGCCGATCATTCTGAGATTCAGCCATGAGTTCTGGATGTAGACCTCAGAATTCGTGGCATGCGCCGGTTGGCTAACCTCGGTGTTTCCGGTTTGTCTCAGGTCGTCGCGGTGAGGGTTTGTCTCAGTTCGACGGCATTTCCTCGGGTTGGTGTGAGTTGGTCAGAGCGCGGGGTCTCGAATTGTCCTCTGGCGAAGGAAGAAACGAGGCCGCCGATTGTCGGTAACACCTGTCATCATGCACGCTATGACGACTTCCGACCCGTTGGCCCCATTCCAGTGGCTCCACGGCGGTGACTGCCTGCTGGGCGAGATCTTCACCGTAGCCTTCTTCCGCGGGCTCGACCCGTCGGAGGTGGTGCGCCGCTTCAGCCGCGGCGAGGACCACGGCCAGGAATCGGGCTTCGACGAGCTCATGGAGCAGGCCACCGAGTTCTCCATCAAAAACCGCGGAGGATCCGGGGGAGGCACCGTGGGTGTCTTGCAGGTCGGTGAGTGGAGCGTGGCCATCGAGCCGATCGGGTGGATGGCCACGCTCCACGATGTCCTGGCCGAATTGTCGCGTGATTGTGAGGTACTGGCCATCACTCGGCACGACTACGCCGAGGACAGCCTCGCGTACGCGATCGACGGCACGATTGTCACGGGCTACACACCCTTGGATTGCCCCCACCTTCGACACGGCTCCGAGCCCGACCGGCTCAACGGGTTCATGCGGGAACTCGGCATGACGCTGGACATGCGGGACGACGAGCATGATCGCGACGACGAGTACGACTGGGACGAGAGTGATTGGGACACCGACTACTCTGCTGCCATGCCGAGAGCTTTCGCCTTGGCCGCGAAGCTCACCCAAGTGCGGTTCATCCCGGAAGTCCTCGATCGTGCGATGCTCGTCGGACCCGTCGCGTACAGGTGATCGTTCAGTGGCCGCAGCGACGAGTACGGAATCTCAGAACCATGGCGGATCCGCCACATCATCGCTACTCATTCTGAGATTCCGTCACGAGTTCTGAGACCCTGCAACACTGGAGCCTGGGGGCATCGGTTGATGCGGGTCAGTCGAACTCTCCGGCTCGGATGCCGTCCGTGAAGGCGTCCCATGCAGTAGGGGTGAACACCAGTGCTGGTCCACTCGTGTTCTTGGAGACCCGTATGCCGACCATGCCCCCGTCGAGGTGCGCCGCCTCCACACAATCTCCGCTGGGTTGGCTCGCGGTGCTCTTGAACCACTTCGCGCCCGACAAATCGCTGGTCACGCGGCATACTCCTGTGCAATCTCCCGCACCAGTCTCCTGGTGTCGGCTTCACTCAACGCTACCTGGCGGAGATCGGCGATTACTGCTCGATGGCGATCGATCACATCGTCGTCTTCCAGGAACAACGATCCCGTGAACCCCTCCACGAACACCACCGGTGGTTCTGTCATGCGGCTGGCGCTCAGCGGCGGGAACTCGAACAGCGTGAACGACTGGACCACCAGCCCCGGGTGTCCTCCGACACCGAACGGGATCACCCGGATGGACACATTCGGCAAGCTCCCGACTTCGACAAGGTGCTGTAACTGCTCGGCCATCACGCCGAAATGGACCGTCCAGCTGAACGTTTCAGATGTCTACTGGTGGCACGAAAGTCCACGACTAGGGGAGGTGAGGAAGGTGTACTTCCTTCCTGCCCGCCAAACCGGCCACTACGGTGCCGGAATGCTCGCCAAAGCCCCACTGCTGGACGTGATCCTGACCGGTGCGGAGGGAACCGATTGGGACAAAGCGGTTTTCGCTGTCCTGATGGACCTTCCGATCCACAATTGACGATATGTGCGCGCGGGTAGAGGTAGGCTCAGATGAATGGTGCCCACTTCTCACCTGGCCGCCTTCGTCCTCGCGGCGCTGATCATTATCGTGATTCCCGGTCCGAATGTGCTTTTCGCGATCGGGCGGGCCTTGGCGCACGGCCGCCGCACCGCATTGTTGTCGGTGCTGGGGGTCACGGTGGGGGCGGCGGTGCCATTGGTCGGGGTGGCGATGGGCCTGGGTGTGGTGCTCGCGGCATCGGCGGTTCTGCTGACGATCGTCAAGATTATCGGCGCGGGCTATCTGATCTACCTGGGCGTCATGGCGATTCGCGAACGGAAGAGTCTGCGCGCGGCGCTGCATTCGGAGACCCCGGACACCGATACACGCCGCATGTTCCGCCAAGGCGTTGTCGTGGGCGCGACGAATCCGAAGACGATCATCTTCTTCGCCGCCGTACTGCCCCAGTTCGCCGAACCGTCAGCGGGCCCACTGCCATTGCAGCTACTGGCCCTCGGCGCGATAGCCCTCGGCATCCAAATCCTCTCCGACGGAACCTGGGCCATGATCGCAGGCACCGCGCGAGCCTGGTTCGTGCGCTCACCTCGCCGTCTCGAATCTATCGGCACAACAGGCGGTTTGATGATCATCGGTGTCGGCGCGAGCGTAGCACTGAGCGGCACCAATTGAATTGGTCGGCACCACGAACCCGAACCCGCGCCGATTCGGCAACCGCCTCGGTTGCGCGATTGTCGCGAAAGGGGTGTGCGGTCGCCCATCACAGCCCGGAGTTGGCAGGGGTAACTATGCGCGGTTGGTGGTGTTCCAGAAGCCGATCCAGAGTGCGCCCCACCAGCAGGCCTGGGAGATCAAGAGGGTGAGTGTGCCTCGGGTGATGAGGGTGCGGTCGAGGACGCCGCCTCGGGCGGCGATGCGGTCGGTGAAGGCGGATGCCTGGAGGCCGTTCAGGGTCAGGACAACGACCAGGGCCATTTTGGTTTGCGTGGTGTGGTTGGCGATATTCGGTTCCAACAGCACACCACTGGCGACCAGGCCGATGACGCCGAGCCAGATCGGCAGCTGCAGGCGATCGGCGACGGTCAGCATTTCCCGCAGGGGCGTGCGCCGCAGCACCCACGCGAGCGCGAAGTAGTCCACGGCGAGCACCGCGCCGAAACCGAGGACCAGCGACGCGAGATGGATGAGCAAAGCCGCGTGATGCAGTGCTGGCGCGCAATGCAATCGGGTCGACAACCAGATCGCCGTGCCGAGCGCGACGCAGGTCGCCAATGTCCGGACCGCCGAACCGTGCCGGGTCTGCCCGCCTACACCTGCCACAGCCGTCATCGGCGCTGCCTGAAATCACGGCCCCGCATTTGTCGATCCCTCACTCACACACGTCGCCTACCAGATTAAGGTTAGGCAGACCTAATGATACTGGGTCCGATTTCGGCCGAGATCGACAGGCTATCGGCGCGGCGCGGCGGTGTACTCCTGTTCCGGACGCCCGGTGGTGCCGTAGCGCAGGCCCATCTGAACGCTGCCCGTGGCGACGAGGGTGGCCAGGTAGCGTTGGGCGGTGGCGCGCGAAATGCCGATGGCGGTGGCCACCTCCGCGGCCGAGAGGGGTGCGGTCGCTTCGAGAATGGTATGCAGGACAAGGTCTTTGGTCGGCGACGCGATAGCAGTAGCGGGGGGGACGGGCGCCGAGGTCGGGCGCAGTGCCTGAAGGGCGGCTTCGACGCCCGCGTTATCGATCTGCGGTGCGGCCAGCGTGCGGCGGTAGCGGGCATATCCGGCCAGGCGGGCGGCGAGCATCGTGTGCGGGAAGGGTTTGACGAGGTAGGCGAGCGCGCCAGCGGCGAGTGCCGCGCGGACCGTAGCGCTTTCGGTGGCCGCGGACAGCACCATCGCATCGCAGTGCAGTTCGCGCACGAAGTCGACGCCGGAACCGTCGGGCAGGTAGACATCGACAAGCGCCAAGTCGATTGCGGTGGTGGCGTTGATTTCCCGCGCGGCGGCGAGCGTATTCGCGGTGCCCCCGACCGTGAACCCTGCGATGGATTCGACGATTCCGGCATGCAGGTTGGCCACGCGGAAATCGTCATCGACGACCAGCACGGTCAGATCTGTTGCGGCCATGGCATCTCGCTGTCTACCAGTACTCCGGGGACTCGGGCGATGAATTCGGCGCCGGTCAGCGGCGGTGATCCGCTCCGTGCGCTGGCGAGGCGCACATCGCCGCCGTGCGCGCGAGCGATCTGGCGGATCAGCGCGAGGCCGACACCGCGTCCGCCCGGCACGCCGTGGTCCTCGCGGGTCGAGGTGCCCTCGGTGAACAGTGTGTCGATCATCTCCGGCGCGACACCGTCACCGCTGTCCGCGACCGCGATGTGCAGCGTCGAATCCTCCTGCACCAGTTCGACTTCCACCTGCCTAGTGGGGTTTTCGGCGACCCGCGCGGCCTCGATGGCATTGTCGAGCAGATTGCCGAGCACCGTGGTGACATCGACGGGTTCGGCGAGATTGCCGTCCACCCAGGTATTGGGGCCGAGTACGAGTTCGACGCCGCTCTCGCGTGAATGCGCCGCCTTCGCGGCGAGGAATGCCTGTAGATACGCATCGTGGATCGCATCGATACCGGGCGTCGCAGCGCCGAGCGGTCCGGCGCCGATCAGCTCATCGATGACGTGTGACGCTTCCTCCGTGCGTCCGCTGTGCAGCAGCCCGCTGAGCAGATGCATCTTATTGGAGAATTCGTGGCGCTGGGCGCGCAGCACGGTACTCATCGACTGCACCGCATCGAGTTGGCGGGTCAGCGCCTCGACATCGGTGCGATCGCGCACGGTGAGCACCGCGCCGAGATCGCGGCCTTCGCGGGTGACCGGGCGGGCCGCGACCACCACGATATGCGAGCCGATGGTGGCCGGTGTCGGTTGTTCGTCGAGCGCACGGAAAACCTCCAGCACCCGTGGCGTCAAACCGATCTCGTCGACCGGCCGGCCGATATCGGCACCGATCCCGAGCAGCCGCCGCGCCTCGTCATTGACAAACGTTGTGCGCCATGCGGAATCGACGGCGAGCACGCCACGGCCGATGCCGTGCAACACCGCCGCCTGACCTTGGACCAGACCGGCCAGTTCGGCGGGTTCGAGCCCGAGCGTCAACCCGCCCCAGCGTCGCGCCAGCAGCGCCGACCCGGCGATGCCGACCAGCAGCGCCGCGGCGATCAGGAACGCGGCGGTGCGCAGATCCGAGAGCAACTGCCCGCGAATCGCGGTCGTGGAGATGCCGACACTCACCGCGCCGACAATATGATTCGAATCGAGCTGCACGACAGGAACTTTCGCACGCACGGAGGGTCCGAGGGTGCCGCGCTCCTCGCTGATCACCTCCCGGCCCGCGAGCGCCTCGGACGGATCGGTGCTCACATGCTCGGTCAGCCGCGCCTGGTCCGGATGCGCGAGCCGGATTCCGGCATCGTCGGTGATCACCACGAACAGCGCGCCGGTTCGCTCCGTCGTATCGATCGCGATCCGCTCCAACGGCCCGGCGGCGAGCTGATCGTGCTGCTCGGGCGTCACCGTGCCGGGTGCGTAACGGGCGACCTCCCCGCGCACCACCGGATCGGCCGCGATGGTCCGCGCGACGGCCAGCGCACGCTGCCCGTACTGGTCATTGAGCCGCCGATCGCTGACATAGCCGAAGACCGCGAACGCGACGCCGAGGGTCAGCGTGACGATCACGATCTGGAGCAACAGCACCTGGGTGCGCAACCGGAAGGGCCTGCCCGTGCGTCGCTCGCGCGCGGCCCCGGCACCCGCGCGGCGCTGATTCGCGCGCTGCGTTCGCTCCGGCCGCCCGGTGCCTGCTCTGGCCATTTCCGCAGCATAAACCACTCGGATATCGGTGAGCAGAATGCGCACAACCTTCGAATCGGCGCTTTGCCCATCTTGTGCGCACAACCCTCGGACTGTGACCCGGCCCACGTAGGTTCGCTCTACCTGATCCGCTAGGAGCAAGAAAAATGACCGAACCACTCATCGAGCTGCGGAGCGCGACGAAGCGCTTCCCCGGCACGGGCGGCGGCATTCACACCGCCGTGCGCAACCTCGACCTCGCGGTCCAGCCGGGCGAATTCGTCGCCGTGGTCGGCCCGACCGGCTGCGGAAAGTCGACGACGCTGTCGCTGGTCTCCGGGCTGGAACCGGCCTCGGCCGGGCGGACGCTGGTGCGCGGCAAGGATGTCCACGGCATCCCGGACGGCATCGGCTACATGTTCCAGCAGGACGCGGTGCTGCCGTGGAAGAGCGTGATCGATAACGTCGCCCTCGGCCCGCGCCTGCGCGGCAAGTCCAAGGCCGAATCGCGGGAGCAGGCCCGCGGTTGGGTGCGCAAGGTCGGTCTCGCCGGTTTCGAGAGCTACTACCCGCATCAGCTCTCCGGCGGCATGCGCAAGCGTGTCGCGCTGGCACAGACGCTGGTCAATGATCCCGAGATCCTGCTCATGGATGAGCCCTTCAGCGCGCTGGACGTACAGACCAGACAGCTGATGCAGGACGAACTGCTGCGCGTCTGGGCGGGTACCGGCGCGGCCGTCATCTTCGTGACCCACGATCTGGAGGAGGCCATCGTGCTCGCCGACCGGGTCATCGTCATGACCGCGAGTCCGGCCACGGTCTGCGGCAACTTCCCGGTCTCGCTGGAACGTCCGCGCAATGTCGAGGAGGTCCGGCTCACCAACGAATTCCGGGACATCTACAAGGAAATCTGGGAAACGCTGCGCGATCAGGTCGAGGCAGCCCGAGGCAAGGGAGCCTCCCGTGTCGCATGATGTGCTCAACGGTGTGGCCGAGTCCGCGCCCGAGGTCGAAATCGAATCCGAGGAGCAGATTCTCGCGCGCGTGCGGACCAAGGCCCGGCGCAACCGGCTGCGCACCTGGGGCCTGCGGGCCGCGCTGGTCGCGCTGTGGCTGGGTGCCTGGGAGCTGACCGCCACGGTGTGGATCGACCCGTTCTTCTACTCCAAGCCCTCGCTGATCTGGGACCGGCTGGTCGAATGGTTCACCGAGGGAACACAATTCGGCTCGATCTGGCTGCAGATGTACACCACCGTGCAGGAAGCGGTGCTCGGCTTCGTCATCGGCGCGGTGGCCGGTGTCGTGCTCGGCACGCTGCTCGGCCGCAGCAGGTACTGGGCCGAGGTGCTCGCCCCGTTCATCAAGGCGCTCAATGCCGTTCCGCGCATCGTGCTGGCGTCGCTGTTCATCATCTGGTTCGGTCTCGGGCTCAGCTCGAAGGTCGCGACGGTCGTCGTGCTGGTGTTCTTCGCCGTATTCTTCAACGCCTTCACCGGCGCGCGCGAGGTCGACGGGAATGTCATCAATAACGCCCGAATTCTCGGTGCGAGCAAGCGTCAGGTGCTGAGCTCGATCGTGCTGCCCAGTGCGACCACCTGGATCCTGTCCAGCCTGCACACCGCCTTCGGCTTCGCGCTGATCGGTGCGGTGGTCGGTGAATATGCCGGTGCCAGTAAGGGTTTGGGTCTGCTCATCAGCAATGCCCAGGGCACCTTCGATTCGGCGGGCATCTACGCAGGCATGATCATCATCACCGTCATCGCACTGCTCGCCGAATGGGCGATCGGTGTTGCGGAGGGCCGATTGCTGAAATGGCGTCCGTCGCAGGCGACCTCGAACCACGGGATCTGATCATGCGCTACGTCAAACATCTGGTGGTCATTGTCGGGGTCGTCGCGGCACTGCTGCTGGCGACCGGCTGCCGGGATTCGCGGACCATTCCGATGGCGAACGGGCGGCCCCAGATCACCATTATGGTCGGTGGTCTGGAGAAGGTGATCTACCTGCCCGCCATGCTCACCCAGCGCCTCGGCTTCTTCGAGCAGAACGATATCGACGTCAAACTGCTCGGCGAGCAGTCCGGCGCGAGCGCCGAAACCGCGCTGCTGACCGGCGACGTGCAGGCTGTGGTCGGGTTCTACGACCACACCATCGACCTGCAGGCCAAGGAGCAGTGCCTGACCTCGGTGGTCCAGTTCGCCGATGTGCCCGGCGAGGTCGAGTTGGTCTCCAAGGCGGACTCCGACAGCATCAAGTCGGTGGCGGATCTGCGCGGGAAGAACTTGGGCGTGACGTCACTGGGTTCCTCGACCGACTTCCTCACCCAGGCGCTCACCGGGCAGGAGGGGATGTCCACCGCCGACTACACGCGCGTGAAAGTCGGTGCGGGCCAGACCTTTATTGCCGGCATGAACCACAATGGCATCGATGCCGGGATGACCACCGACCCGACGGTCGCCACCATGGTGAACTCCGGGGAGGCGAAGATCCTGGTGGATATGCGCACCGAGGAGGGCACGCGCGCCGCACTGGGCGGGCTGTACCCGGCGTCATCGCTGTACATGCGGTGCGACACCGTCGACGCGCATCCGGATATCGTGCAGAAGATCGCGACCGCGTTCGTGCAGACGATGCGGTGGATCAAGACGCACTCGCCGCAGGAGATCGCCGACAAGATGCCGCCGCAGTACGCGAGCGGGGGCAAGGATCTCTATGTCCAGTCCATCCGCGATTCGATCGGCATGTTCAACGGCACCGGTTTGATGAAACCCGAAGGCGCCCAGAATGTGCTGAACGTACTCGGCGAGTACTCGAAGAATGTGCGGCCGGTCAAGGACCGCATCGATCTGTCGAAGACCTACACGACGAAGTTCGTGGAGGAGGCGCTACGCGCGAATCAGCAGTAGCGACACCACGGAATCCCATGGCGGCCGGCGAACATCCGGTCGGCCATGGGATTTCGGTCGTTATGGGGTATCCGCGGTTTCACGAGCCTTGAATTCGGCCTTCCATTCGCGGAAGCCCTCCTCGGTCCGGCCGCGCCGCCAGTAGCCGGAGATCGAGGCCGCCCACTCCGCCGATACGCCGCGATCGCGCCGGATATAGCGGCGCAGATTCCGCATGACGGCACTGGCCTCGCCGTGGATGAACACCTGCACCTGTCCGTCGCGCCACGGTGCAGCCTGCACGGCCTCGGCCAGCACCGCGCCGGGCTCCCGCTCGCCGCGATGCAGCCAGGTCAGCTCGACGCCGGTCGGCTTATCCAGCTTCAGTTCGTCCTCGGGCCCGGCCACCTCGACGAACGCCTGACCGACCGCATCCGCGTGCATACCCTCCAATGCAGCCGCGATGGCGGGCAGGGCCGCCTCGTCGCCCGCCAGCAGATGCCAGTCCGCATCGGCGCGCGGCGCATAGGCCCCGCCGGGTCCGAAGCAGTCGATGGTCGCACCCGGTTGCACCGAAGCGGCCCATGGTCCGGCAATGCCCTCATCGCCGTGGTAGACGAAGTCCACGGTCAGTTCGCCAGCGTCCGCATCGACCGAGCGCACGGTATAGGTGCGCAGCACGTCGATCCCGTCGCGCGGGAATATGAACTTCACATATGAATCGGTGAATTCGCTCGGCCGGAACGCCGCGAATCCCGGTCCGCCGAAATACACCCGGATCAGATGCGGCGTCAGTCGCTCTGTGCGCTGCACCGTCAGGGTGGTGCGGGGTCGTGCCAAGGTAACCTCCACTAATTGCGAATTAGGCTTGCCTTACCAACCGTACTCTGGACCGCAAGCGTCCTGGCCCGACTGGCCTGCGCCGCCAGCCTCAACGGCCGCCACCGCCTGCGGGAATCTCCGGCGAATCACGGCTTCCACCTGCACTGAAGCTCGATTCGATAGGCACGGTATCGCCATGGATGCGAACGCCGTGCGCAGCGGATTTCGGGGTGCGCGCTGGGCCGATGCGGCGGCCGGTACCGTGGCCGGTTGATCGATCTCGAGCACCACCGGAAGGACTGCACCATCGATGACAGCCTCGGACCGTCAGCTACGAGCTGATGCGGCGCCCACCGACTCGGCCGGATCCGGCGAGGAGGGTTACTCCCGCGGGCTGAGCCCACGGACCATCCAGATGATCGCGATCGGCGGTGCGATCGGCACCGGCCTGTTCTACGGTGCGGGCGGTGCGATCGAACAGGCCGGGCCCGCGCTGATCCTGGCCTACCTGGTGGCCGGCCTGGCCATTTTCGTGATCATGCGTGCGCTGGGAGAGTTGCTGAGCTACCGGCCGATCTCGGGCAGTTTCGCCGAGTACGCGCACGAATTCCTTGGGCGTTTCGCGGGGTTCGTCACCGGCTGGTCCTACTGGGCGGTGTGGGTGGCCACCTGCATGGCCGAGATCACCGTGGCCGGGAAGTATGTGCAGTACTGGTTCGATATCGAACCGTGGATCACCGCGCTGGTGGTGCTGGCGGTGATGTTCGGCGCCAATCTGATCTCGGTGCGACTGTTCGGTGAGGGCGAGTTCTGGTTTTCCACCATCAAGGTCACCGCGATCGTCGCCATGATCCTGATCGGCATCGGGGTGCTGACGATCGGCTTCGGCCATGCCGCCAACCCGACGGTCACCAATCTGTGGGCCGACGGCGGCGTATTCCCGAACGGGTTCGGACAATCGCTGCTGGTGCTGCAGATCGTGCTGTTCGCGTATGTCGGTGTCGAATTGGTCGGTGTGACGGCGGGGGAGGCGCGGGAGCCGCGCAAGACCCTGCGCAAGGCGATCAACACGCTGCCGTTCCGCATCGGCCTGTTCTACGTCGGCGCGCTCGTGGTGATCATGTCGGTCGCCAGCTGGCGCAACTTCCACGCGGGCAAGAGCCCGTTCGTGGAGGTGTTCCAGCAGATCGGCATTCCGGGCGCCGCGGGCATCATCAACTTCGTGCTGCTCACTGCCGCGCTTTCGTCGTGCAATTCGGGTATCTACTCCACCGGACGGATGCTGCGCACCCTGTCACTGCATGGGGAGGCGCCCGCGCGGCTCAACAAGCTCAGTTCGCGTGCCGTGCCGTATGTCGGCATTACCGCCTCGGCGGCCGCGATGGTCATCGGCGTGATCGTCAATGTGATCTCGCCGGACAAGGCGTTCAACTACATCACCTCGGTCTCCACCATCGGCATTATCTTCGTCTGGGGCGTGATCCTGGTGTGCCACTTGATCTATCGCGCCAAGGTCGGCCGCGGTGAACTGCCTGCCAGCGACTATCGCCTGCCCGGCGCGCCGATCACCACGTGGCTCGCGCTGGCCTTCCTGGGATTGGTTGTGGTACTGCTGTTCTAGACCGAGAGTGGGCGCACCGCGATTATTGTCGGTGCGGTCTGGGGTGTGCTGGTCTGCGGCGGCTACGTGGTGATGACCAAACTGGGCAAAGGACGGGATATCACCGCACCTGTGGCCTAGCACCCGGCGCATAGTGCTGGAGGAGGCGCATGGTTACCATCATCGGCGGCGGTATCGCGGGTACGGCACTGGCCGGAGCCCTTGCGCGCGAGGGACTTCCGGTCACCGTGTACGAGAGACGATCCGCGGTCGGTGCCGGTGCGTTTCTCACTCTCGACCGGCGGGCGCACGAGGCGTTGGGCGAGCTCGGTGTGGATCTCGGGGAGCTGTCGGCCGCCTCGCAGGAGGTGCGCGCGCTCGGTGTGCATGATGTCGGCGGGTATCGCGCGCTACCCGGCGACGGTCGGCGGCTCTACTTCCGCCCGGATCTGATGCGCGTGCTCACCGACTTCGCCGACGGTACGACGGCGCGGTTCCATTACGACCGGCCATTGACCGACCTGGATAGCGAAAGTGGAACGCTATGGGTCGCAGGCGAATCGGTGATACCGGACGGGGCGGTGATCGCGGCGGACGGTATCGATTCACTCGTTCGTGCCCGCCTCGAACCCGATCGGCCCGCGGTCTATGCGAGTCAGGTGGTCATCTACGGCGTCACCACAGCCGCTATCACCCTGCCCACCGAACAGTCGGTATTGCACTTCCATCGCAACGGCAACGCGCGGCCCGCCGATGCGTTCGGCCATCAGTGGAGCGATGAGATGGCGGTATGGTTTGCCCGGATTCGACGTCCGCCGATCCCCCTGGCGGACACCGGCTTTCACCCGGTCGAGGGATGGGCCGACCAGATCCACGCCACGCTCCCGGCCATTCCAGGTCTGATCGATGCGCTGCTCGCGGTCACCGACACCGTGCACGTCACGAACGCGCGCAATGTGCCGCTCACCCATCCCCGCCCGCCTCGCGACGATGTAGTCCTGTGTGGCGACGCCGATCACGCGATCACACCCGCCGCGGGTGTCGGCGCCCGCGATGCCATTGAGGACGCCGCCGCCCTCTATCGGGCACTAGTCGCGGGCACCTCGGTAGCCGAGGTCATGACCACCCGCCGCCGTGACATTCTCGCCGAACGAGCGGAAGTAGCCGAAGCCTTCCGGCGGGGACGTTTCTGAATACGCGTGCCAAGTCGCATGTTTGCGACTTAGCACCGCTGTCTTCGCAGTTCAGGGCTGATTTTCGGTAGTCCAGGGATTGGTCCGACGGCATCACCTCCTGCTCCGCTCCGGCGGGGATACCGGCATCTGCGCGTCGGTACGGTCAGCAGCATGCGCGACGGCTGGTCGTGCATGGCGCGACTGCGGATCGCCGGTGTGGTTCAGGTTGTCGCACGCACCTCGACGCAGCATTCCCCGACCTGTGGTGCGAGCACCGCCTGCACGCTGTCGGTGCCGAGACCGGTGAGTATGCCGGAGCAGAAGGCATGGTTGAGACCGCACACCAGATCGGGCGCCGCGGTCGCCAGCGGGTGGAAAGGGCAGTTGCGCAATCGCACACAGGTCGGCGCTTCGCGGCTGGGTTCGAAGCCGTGCCCGGCGAGCATGTCCTGCACCAGGGTCACAGCGCGCTCGGCTCCCAGCCGACCTGGCCTGACCCGTTCCCGCTCGGCGCCACCGAGTTCCGCGCCGCGTTGCCGTGCGACTCGCATCGCCGCCTCGCGCGCGGTTTCGTCCTCGCGCTCGCCCAGCACCGCGCCCATCAGGATCTCGGCAAGCACCTCGTACCGGCGTTCGGGAATGCTCACCCGGATATCGGCGTCGGCGGGCTCGTACACCTTAGGGGTGCGACCGACCCGGCGAATGCCGTCGGGCGCCTCGTACCGAGCGCGCAGCAGTCCGGCGTCGACCAGCTTGTCCAGATGGAACGCGGCCAGCTTCCGGGAGATCCCCACCTCGGCGGCGGCCTCGTCACGGGTGACGGGCTGACGCGCTCGTCGGATGAACCAGTACATCCCGCGCCGCAGCTCGTCATCGAGAACCGCGACGGCACCGATCGCCGCTTCGTTGGTCACTCGACCACAATAACGTCTATCAGATCAGGTGCAAATACATATAACTGTCGCTGAACTGCGATGGGTTGACCTTCGTGATAATTACGCCAATAATTTTTGGCATTACTCGACCAGTGTGGAGAGTGTGATGAGCAGCGAGCGACAACAGGCCAAGCAGCCGGTGAGCGCGGTGCTGGCCGGGCCGTACGGGCATCCGTTCCATCCCATCCTGGTGACGGTCCCGATCGGCGCGTGGATCGCGAGCCTGGTGTTCGACCTCGCCTCCCATGTGGTCGAGGACCCGGCATTTCTGGCCGAGGGCGCGCGGTGGCTGATCGCGATCGGAGTACTGGGCGCGTTGGCTGCGGCGTCGGTCGGCTTCCTGGATCTGCTGGGGATCCCGACCGGAACCCCCGCATTCCGCACCGGTCTGGTCCACATGAGCCTGAATTTGGCCGTGACCGCTGCCTTCGCCGCCGATTTCCTGTGGCGGCGATCCAGCGACGACCGCCACGGCCCGGTGTCGGCCGGGCCATTGGCGCTGTCGGTGGTGAGCGTGGCCGTGCTGGCGGTCTCCGGCTATCTCGGCGGAAAACTGGCCTACCGCTACGGCGTCCGCGTGGCCGACGAAACCACCCAGGCCGCCGGATTCCGGCACTGAACGATCTGTACTTCTGAGGAGCGCATGATGGGTATCGCGGCACTGATCACCTGGTTGCTGACCGCCGTCGGCGGGTTCGTCCTGCTCGGCACGTGGATCGCCAAGGGCGGAGCCCGGCAACCGAGTTCCACCCACTTGCCACCGCCGGTGGTGTTCGGTCATTTCCTGCTCGCCGTCGCCGGGCTCGTCGTCTGGATCGTGTTTCTGGTCGTCGACTCCGACGCGCTGGCCTGGATCGCGTTCGCGCTGCTGGTGCCAGTCGCCCTGCTCGGATTCACCATGCTGGCACGATGGCTTCCGGTCTACCGCGACCGCACCCAGGCGGCGCCGGATCCGCCGGCCGAACGGCACTTTCCCGTCGCGGTCGTCGGCGGGCACGGTGTGTTCGCCGTGACCACTGTCGTGCTGGTATTCCTGACCGCGCTCGGCGTCGGCGGGAGCTAGCCCGTACAACGCTGATGCCAAACCTCACCTCGCGGCCACGAGCACCACCGAACCGGGCGCGCCCCGCGCCCGGCGAGGGCGGGCAATGACCAGCATTTGGTCAGGAGGTGATGAAAGTGATGATGTCACCGATGCTGATGCAAATCGTGGATATGGTGCGGACCATGTGGAACATGTTGTTCCCGCACATGCCCATGTAGTGACATCAACCGAAGCGACTGGGCAGACAACACCATGCCGATTGGGCGGAAGCTCTGTCCAGTCGGGTCGAGAGTCCGTGCGACACTTGCCCGATGGCCTTGAATCGAGATGCGGATGCCAGCAGGCTGGCCGCGGAATCACTCGCCGAGGATGACCCGACCGGCTGGTTCGAGCGGCTCTACGCGGAAGCGGCCAGCGGGGATGCCATCGTGCCATGGGATCGGGATCAGCCGAATCCGATATTGGTCGAGTGGGCCGCGCGGCGCGAATTGAACGGTGTCGGACGGGCATTGGTGATCGGCTGCGGGTACGGCCAGGATGCGGAGTTCGTCGCGAGGCTCGGATATGCGACCACCGCCTTCGATATCTCGCCGACCGCGATCGGCGAAGTGCGCCAAAGGTTTCCGGAGTCGCTGGTGACGTATGTGGTCGCCGATCTGCTGGATCCGCCTCCGGTCTGGCAGGGTGCGTTCGATCTGGTGGTCGAGGCGATAACGGTGCAGTCGATGCCGGTGTCGGTGCGCGACATCGCGATTGCCAATATCCGGCGGGCCGTGGCACCGGGTGGACAGCTGATCGTGATCTCCGGATTCCGGCCGGAGGGCGCGGAAGTGAGCGGGCCGCCGTGGCCGCTCACGCCGTCGGAGATCGATTCCTTTGGCGCCGATGGACTTCGGGCGGCGGCTA
Source organism: Nocardia sp. NPDC005998 (assembly GCF_040614395.1). Classification (NCBI taxonomy): domain Bacteria; kingdom Bacillati; phylum Actinomycetota; class Actinomycetes; order Mycobacteriales; family Nocardiaceae; genus Nocardia; species Nocardia sp. NPDC005998. The sequence continues at coordinate 36,005 of NZ_JBEXUI010000022.1, forward strand.
TCGAGCTCGATCCGCAGACACAGCGGTGGCAGGCCGAGTTTCGCCGAACAGAGCGGTGATCTCGGCCGCGGCGCGTTCGCCCGAACGAATGGCCCCGTCCATATAGCCCATCCAGATCGTCGCGGTTTCGGCTCCGGCCCAATGGATTCGGCCGACCGGCGTACGCAGGGCGGGACCGTATTCGGTCCAGGTGTTGGGCGGTGCGAAGGCCCCGTAACAGCCGCGGGTCCACTCGTCGGCGGACCAGTCCTTCTCGATGTAGTCGATGGGTGTGGCCGCATCCCGGCCGAAAAATCTTGTCAGGCTGGAGATCACGATATCGCGCCGCTCGGCCAGCGGGTAGCGGCCGAGCCGTCGGGCATCGCTACCTTCCAAGAAGGCGAGCAGTACACCGGGATGCCCGTCCGGCGGTGAATTGTCGAAGGTGACCTTCACCGGCCCGGTGGCGGCGGTGACCTGACCGGACAAGCCATTCGCTCGCCAGAAGGGGGTGTCGTAGACGGCCATGGTCTTGATGACCGAACCGTTCGGCATGCGCTGGGTGAGTTGGTCGCGGTCGGCAGGCAGTGCGGGGGAGTAGACGAGCCGACCTGCCAATGCCGGACTCATCGCCACAATGACCCGGCGGGCCAGGATCCGAGTGTCATCGCCGTGCACGATGACCGAGCCATTGGTCTGCTCGATCGTGCGGACCGGCGTATTCAGCAGCACCCGCTCATCCAGCTGCTCGGCCAGTGCCAGCGCGATCCGCTGCGAGCCGCCGACGATCCGGGTCTGCTGTGCGCCACCGTCGGTTTCGATCATCGGATCCACACCGCCACCGGCATGGAGGTAGGCCAGCAGATGCAGCAGCGACACATCGGCCGGATCGGCCGCCCATACCGCCTTGCAGACCATCGTGATGGCCCGCCGCGCGACATCGGAACGCAGGTTGTGGCGCATCCACGATTCGACGGTCTCGGCATCCCACCGCCCGGCCCGCGCCGCCGACCACGGTGCGTCGGCGGGCACCGCACGTGACATCCGATCCAACCGCCGCAGTCCGATGAACGCCTCGAGCAGCGCCGGAGAGGCGATCAGCGGTATCCGACCGCGGTAGCGCCGCAGCTTGCCGCGATGCTCGAACAAGTGCCGACCGTCGGTATAGGTGGGAAAGGTCTGCAGCCCCAATTCGTCGATCAGCGCGAGCACCCGATGCTGTCCGGGACCGACCCACTGCCCACCGACCTCGACGATCTTGCCATCGCCGAGCGGATGGTTCAGCGTGCGGCCACCGACCCGGTCACGCGCCTCGACGACCACCACCTCGAGGCGATCTCGATGCAACTTCCTGGCCGCCGCCAATCCGGCCAGGCCAGCGCCGATCACCGCGACATCGACCGTGCGTTCGAGACCCATGGCGACCACCCGATCCACCCGTGACCGAGGACTCGGTCGTGTGATCCGACGTTATGACCGGCGCACCACGCCGTCAATGGCCCCGGACGCCACGCCCTGATGACCTGTTTCTTGCATTGCGGCGCGAATCGTCCCACTGTGATCATGACCGCGAATGCGATACCCCTACGGAGGTAACGATGACAGAGCAGACGCTTGCGGAATTGATACCCGGTGACCTACCCCCGGGTATCGCTGCCCTTGACCCGCAGGTCCAAGCCGAACTCGCCCAGGTGATCGAGGACGCGCGCTGGCGCCAAGCCGGTGAACTCAGGGACGCGGCCCGCGGAATGCTGGACGTGCTGCCGCGCCTGCTGCGCGGCGTGGTGAAGAAGGCGGCCGGACTGTGACGGATCCGACGCGTTCCGCCCAATTGCTGAAACTCGCACGGACACTGGGTGTTCCGGTCGAACAACTTGCCGATCTCGCCGAGGTGCCCGATCAGGACCTGCGGGAATTCCGTCGCCAGGTCACCGATCTGTTCGTCGAGGACCAGGAGCCCGGATTGCATCGGGTTGCTCAGGCGTCCAAGGTGATTCCGACCCCGATCGCCGCGAAGATGGTGGCCCGCAGCCGCGGTGCGCTGCTCGCAGCCCGGACGTCGGCTGTGCTCGATCCCGCGCACGCGGTCGATGTCGCCAAGCGGCTGCCGGTCGACTTCCTCGCCGATGTCGCCGCACAGCTCGATCCACGCCATGCTGCGGCCATTATCGGTGGCCTACCCGAGAAGACTACTGTCGCGGTCGGTAAAGAGCTTGCCGCCCGCCAGGATTGGATCACCCTCGGTGAGCTCATGGCCTCGATCTCGGATACGGCGGTCCGGGCCACCGGGGCGGCCATCGACGGCGACGCACTGGTCCACGCGGCCTTTCTCGTCGATGACGTCGCGCAGCTCGAACGCGTCGTCAACCTGACTTCCCGGGACAAACTGACCGAAATGCTACGGGCGGCAGCCGACCATGACCTGTGGTCGGAATTCCGCAGCACGCTGCGGGTTCTCTCCGATAGCGCGGTCGAGGCCATCCGCGCCGCCGCCGAAGAACTCCCTGCCGAACAGCGAGAGCAGGCACTGGCCGAAATCGCTGATCGCCATTCCGCTTCGTAGTGGCACCACGTACGCACCGGATGTCAGGCGCGTCGACAGAAGGGGATCGAGTTCCTGGCGGCAGATCAAGCGGGATTCGCGCCTCGTCGCGGCATCATCGCGGACGCGATCACCATGACCAACGTCATCGCGGCGACCGCGAAAAGAACCAGATGCACCGCCGAGGACAGCAGTGCCGGAGCCGGATGGTCGGTGTCGCCGACGCGCGAATTCACGATCGCGCCGAATACCGCGACACCGACCGCACTGCCCAAGGACCGGGCGAACATATTCGCCGAGGTGACCACACCGCGCTCGGACCACTCCGCGGTGGTCTGCGCCGCGATCAGCGTGGGTGTGGAGACCAGACCCATGCCGCTGCCGATTACGAAACAGGATGCGGCGATCTGGATCAGTGTGGAGTTCTCATCGATGAGCAGCGTGGTCGCGGCGCCGAAGGTGGCGAGCGTGCTGCCGATCAGCGCGGTCGCGCGAAATCCGACGCGCAAGTACACTTTTCCGGCCTGCGAGGCGGCCAGCGGCCACCCGAGGGTGAGCGCGCCGACGGTCAGACCCGCGATCAGTGCCCCGGTGCCGAGCACGCCCTGGGCGAAAGTCGGGATATACGAGGTCAATCCGAGCAGAATCGCACCGACGAGCACCGAGACCAGACTGCTGGCGATAATGACCCGCCGCGTGAAGACCCACAGCGGCAGAATCGGATTCGCGGCACGCCGCTCTACCAGCGCGAACAGCATCAGCACCAGCGCGCCGCCGCCGAAGACGGCGAAACTGGTCGGCGACGACCAAGCCCACGCCTGCCCGCCCTCGAGCAAGCCGAGTATCAGTGCTCCCGCGCCGACGGTCAGCAGCGCCGCGCCAAGATAGTCGATGCGCTGTTCGCGCCGCGACGTGGTTTCGTGGAAGCTGCGCACCAGCATCCAACCGGCCAGCGCGGCCAGCGGAATATTGATCAAGAAGATCCACCGCCAGCTGACGTATTCGGCGAACACCCCGCCGAGCAGTGGCCCGACCACCGCCGAAATCGCCCATACGCTGGCCAGATAGCCCTGCACCTTGGCGCGCTCGGTCAGCGTGTACAGATCGGCCGCGATGGTCATCGTCATCGGCGTGATGGCGCCCGCGCCGATACCCTGTACGGCGCGGAAGATGATGAGCCCCAACATGCTCGTCGCCACACCGCACAGCAGTGAACCGAGCGCGAAGACCGCGATCCCGAACAGGATCACCGGCTTACGCCCGACGGTATCGGCAACCTTGCCGTACACCGGGACCGTAACCGCCTGTGTCAGTAGGTAGATCGAGAACAGCCACGGGAATTGCGAGAAACCGCCGAGATTGTCGGTGATGGTCAGCACCGCCGTGGCGATGATCGTGGAATCCAGCGCGACCAGTCCCGTCGCGAGCATCAGCGAACCAAGGATGGCGCCCCGATCCGATCGCAAACCGATAGCCGATTCCACTGCCTCGGTCGCCACCGGCGCACCCCTCTCGTTCGCTTCACTAACCACCTCGAAGCAACATATCCCGGGCACAGCTATTCCCGCACGGAAATATTTTCGGCTGCGCTCGGCCGGGTGGTCGCGCGGGCGCGGCGAATCCAGGGCTGTCATAGTGGCTGTTCGTGGTGATGCCACCGCGGGGTGCGGGCGAAATGGTTCAGGGCACTGCCGAATCGGGACGCATGGTCGCATCTGCCCGCCGGAACGAGCCTTCGACGCAGCACACTCCATCCGGTTCGATGTTCGCGGACACCGGCTGGCGCGGTAGTGCGCCACCGGCGATCGCCTCGTAGCCGGGTGCCCGGTGGTCGGAGCCGGCGCCGTTTGCTCGCGGAAGCGCGCTCCCCGGTCAATCATCAGACCTACTGCTTTAATGCGTGTTACTTGTCGCGGAGTGCGCTAAATCTCCAGCTAGAAGTGATGTCGAAAGTTCTCAGGTTATTTATCTACTATCTATGTCAGTAGTTCGAGCAGAGAGGCAAAGGGGCCATGATGCGACGTGTACTTCCGGCGAGATCGACGACCGCGAGTCGTTCATCCGCAAGCAGCAGCAGATGTGGGTCGAGAACGAAAACGCTTGTGCTGTTCGTCGGCGCGGTCACCGTCGGCACCGTGATCGGGATGGGGGAGGCGTTCGCGGATCCGGGCGCGCGGTCGGACCATTCGAACAGTCGCAGCGGTTCGAACGGTCGTGACACCACCGGCTGGCATCACATCGATCCGTTCGGCTACCACCACACGCCGCAGAATTCCTTGCGGCGCAACGAACATCAGAACAATCTGCGTGAATACCGCAGCCAGAACGCTGCTGAGCCGGAAGCCACCGGGAACCGACCCGCGGGCGCTACGACGTGGACCCGGGTACCGCGCGCCGACGGCGATGGCTGGACGGTATGCCGCGCTCGAGCGAAGACGTGCTGACGATGGTGGCGAACTCGACGGTGCGCGAGTCATCGACGACAACCGCGCCCTCTGTTGGAAGGCCGCCGGTCCGATTTGGGACTGGACCTTCGATCCCGGTTCACCACGTCCGGGACCGTCGACGCGCTCCGCGAGCCTGTGCTAGGAGGGAAATCTGACCAGATCCGCCCGAGTCGATGAAATGTGGTGTGGCGCAATGTGAGCGCCACCCCGCATTGTCCAAATCCCTATGGTTCCCAGGTGATCCGACCACCCTGGAAATCCTGCGCCTTGCCGCCCTCGTAGTCGTATTCCTCGCCTGTCGGGAGCCCGTAGCGCCCGGCTTCTCCGCCATTGGAGACCCACAGGTCGCGGATGGCGCCCCAGACGACATGCGCTCCGGTCCGCGCGGACCAGTAGATCGCGCCACCGGGGAACAGGTTGTAGCGCCCATTGTCCTTCTGGGTGGCTGCCTCATCGGTGAGCGGGAATCCGAGCGCGCCGCTCTCCCAGCCGTAGGCCCCCCACTTATCGCGGATCGCGCCGCCGATCTGGTGCGCGGCGGTGCCGACGGACCAATAGATGGATCCACCCTGGAAAACGTTGTAGTTACCGGATCCCGTGGGCGTAGCTTGTTGCCGGGTGACCGGGTAGCGCAGCACTCCGGTCTCCCAGCCGAGGTCGCGCCACTTATCGCGGATCGCGCCACCGACCTCATTGGCGCCGGTATCGGGATGCCAGTAGATCGAGGCATTGCGCTCGAACGCCTGATATCGACCGCCATTGGCGGCATCGAGCTCCGGGGTGGTCGGATCGCCGAGCGCTCCCGGACCGCCCACCTGGTCGTATTCGACCTCGATGGCGCCGCCGACGTCGAACGGGCCGACGGGCCGCGCGGTCGCGGTGCCGAGACCGACGCTCAGCGCCAAGGCCAGCGCGGCGGTGGTCGATGTCAATGCCGCCCGCGCGTGCGCTCCGACGGGTCTGTGGGTGCGAAATTGCCGTGCCAATGGAACTCCTGAGCAGGTCGTAGTCGAACACGAACTTCGGTGATGCCGCGATCTGTCGTCAGGTTGTCGACAGCTTTATCGGCGGCCGAGCAATATCCGTTAGCCAACCTAGCTATTCCGTGCTTGGGAGAGGGGCCAGCGATAGGGGATTCGCTTGTATGGAAGCGGTCAATGACCACTCTGCCGATGACGGCGAAGCCGTGAAATCGTAGGCGCCCGGCCACGAACATACCGCAGTGGTGGGCCCCGCTGGGCAAGTGGTGAGTTCGGTGGTCCGCAGTGTCGAGGGAGGGCAGGACGCCGCCCGCGATGTCCGGGCGGCGGGCTTCGTCCCGGTCGAGCGGCGAAACCCCGGCCACCTACAGCCACGGCCGAGGCCGCAACAAGATCGAGTGGCTGCCGCCCAGGTCCTACCGGACATGGGGCGATGTGAGGATGCGTGGCTATACGCCGGACGGCTTGCCGGACACTACTTTTCGCGGACGGTGGGCGGCGCGCAACGCGACGTTCTGCGATCTGATCGCGCGCACGGGACTGCGACTGTCCGAGCAGCCGGCGCTGACGAGGTTCGACCTGCCATCAGGCCAACGCGCCAGCCCCACGAAAGATCCGAGCTAATGGTGGCGTGTCGGTGGGTTGCTGCCGACGCGGGAATCACAACCAGTCGGATGCCGTAATTTTTGGCTACTGATTGTCGCTATTCCGGAGATACCAATTGAATCCATTCTTTCTGTTTTCGGAATCGTCATAAGTTTGCAAGGATACATTCCCGGAATAATCGCGAAATAAATAGAGTGTTTCGCCGTAATCACCGTAACGATCGTTGGACAGTTGATATTTGCCATAACACATAACATCGGTAGTGTCCAGCCTGAGGGATTTGTCGACGTCGAGGCCATTTTGCACCCAAGCGTAGCCTGAAACAGTAAGCGTTCCTTTGACCGTCAGGCCGTAATCAGCTGTCAGGCCGCTCTGAACTTCGGTGTTGCCGCTGACGGTGAGTTTCTGGTGGAGTTCGGTGTCGCCGGTGACGGTGAGTTTTTGCTGGAGTTCGGTGTCGCCAGTGACGGTAAGGCCGGTGAGGATGGGGTTGGTGATGGTGACGGCGACAGTGGCGTATTGGTAGATGGGTTCGAAATTGTTCGGGAAATTCGATCCGGGGGTGAGGGTGGCGCGCAGAGTGTAGGTGGTGTCGTTGGTAGGGGGTTTTTGCGCGGGATGCTTTGGCGGGGGGTTTTTCTGTAGGATGCATTCGGTTGCGGAGTCGTCGAAGACAACTTTCCCGGACCCGTCGTAGATGACGAAGTGGGTGCCGTTGCTTTCCCATGCGAGTCCGATGGGTTCGTCGAGTTGGAACTTGGTCTTCGGAACGGTTGGGCCGCCATATCCGAACGCCAGGAAATTGTTGATGAAGAGGGTTTGCGGCTCGACACCGAGAGTGAATGTGCGCTTTCTGAGCACGGATTTCGCGGTGCCGCTGGTCGCCGACATTTCTAGCACCTCGCAGGCGAGCGGTCCCGTATTGCTCACCGTACCTTTCAAACCGATATCGAATTGCGAATCGAAGGACTTTCCGTCTTGTAGCGACGTGAATTTTTTCCGCCAGTACAGAGCTCCGGACTCTTCGCCGTCATCTCCGGGATCGACATTGCTGCTGGGTTCCCAATTCGCGCTGCTGTACGACCATTCGGGTTCCTCTGCGAAATACGCATTTCCATCGACGTCGTTCTTGGGCACGCTGATCTGGATCGACTTGCAGTACACCGCAGGTGTCTTGGGTTTCAGGACCGAGATCGTGATGCGGCTCGTGCCGTCTGCTTGCAGGGGCGTCGGGTTGGTGGCGAATCGGTAGGTGAGCAGCGGGGGTGTCGGGTTGGTTGGCATCAGTGGTCCTGTTTCGGGTCGTCGAGGTTGGTGGTGAAGCGGAGCAGGCCGTCCATGACTGTGGTCGGGGCGTTGGGGAATTGGGCATCGGGTACCACCGGGGCAAGGGAATGAGGAATCCAGGTGTTTTTCGGAGCAGGTTGCAGCCAGGTCCAGGTGCCGTGTTTTTCGCTGGGTTGGGGGAAAGCGATGGATTTGTCTGTGCCGGGGACAGTGACGAGGGGACCTATGTGGAAGAGGGCCTCTATGTGGTCGAGGGGGGCTTGGATATGGCCGGGGGGTATCGAGATTTCGGCGGTGGGGGTTATGCCGGTGACGGCGTGGACTTTTGCGTGTGGATCCATCAGGAGCAGGAGTTTGGTGGGGGTGGTGGCGGCGAAGGTGAGTTGGAGGTAGTTCGTTGCCGAGGGGCTGGTGCTGGGGCCGAGAGGGCCTATTTGGTTGGCGTAGTGTTGTTTTCCGTCGGGGACGGCGACGCTGTTGAAGTGGTCGAAGCGGTACGCGCCGTGGGTGTCGGTGGTGAAGTAGCCGACGAGGCCGTCGTCGCGGGCCCACTGGTCACCCAGACGGACGGCGAAATCGTGCTTGGTGAATTCCGGCTCCGGGAGTTTCAGGGTTGCGCCCCACCCTGTGGGGAAGATCGGGACGCCGTCGAGGCGGAGGCGGAGTTGTGCTTGGACGAGGGCCAAGGGTCTGCCGATGAGGACCGAGAGGTTGTGATCGGGGCGGGCACCGAGGGGGTCGATGCTCCAGAGGGTTTGGTCGATGACGTCGAGGAACTCGGTGAAATTGTCGGCGTTGGCGAGTTGCGGGGAACCGATGAGGCCGGCGACGACCGGGGCGCGGACAGCCAATTGCTCGAGGGTAGTGAGGGTTGCGTCCGGGGGTGGTTCCCAATAGCCGCCGGTGGTGAGCAGCCGGTAGGTGCCGAGCAAGCCGCCGGCGGGGTCGTAGAGCAACAGGCTGTGGTCGAGGTGGTTGGGCAGCAGCCAGCCGCCGATGGGGTTGGCTTCGGCGTCGGTGCCGACTATGCGGGTGCCGGTCATGCCGTCGAGGAGGTCGAAGTCGAGGCGGGCCGGTTGCAGCAGACGCGGCGGGAGTTGCGCGATGGACTCGATGTCGGGGTCGAGTTTGGTGTCGGCGGCGAAGGCGTCATCGACGACGACCGGGAAGTTCTTGTAGTCGAACAGGCCGGCATATTTGGGGTCGGAGTTGACGACATCCAGGACGCGACCGAACTTGTCGTAGAGGAACAGTTGCTCGAAATAGATTTGGCCCTGGCGGGTTTCGTGGAAGGGGGCGTCGTCGCCACCGGGCAGGTAGGGGACGGTGGAGATGCGACCGCGGTATCGCAGGGGCAGGCCGTCGGAGGTGGCGGCGTCGGGGTAGCCGGCCAGTTCGGCGATGTGACGTTCGTCGGGGTCTGCGGCGACCGGGCGGCGGAAAGCGCGCGGGTCACGGGCTGCCAGGCGGTCGTTGAAGCCGGTCATCTCCTGGGCGAGGAAGCCCCAACCGCCCACGGCGGCAATCCATTTGGTCAATTGCTCGCGCTGCTCGGCGGTGCCGTGGTCGGTGACGAACTTCTCCAGGCGGGCGGCGAACATGCTGCGCGGATGCGGGCTCAGACCCGATATCCCCTTGATGACAACGGGTTCGTCGGGGTCGGGGATCTCGGCTTTGCCGGGGGTGAAGCGGTAGTCGGTGCCGTCGAATGTCCAACACCGTTGCTTGTCGACGAGATACGGGATGGGCAGGTAGCGGGTCTTCCATTCCATGAACAGCGGTTCCCACGGCTGCGTCCAGGCTTGCAGGCCGACGGCGGGCAGGGTTCCGGTGTAGTCGGACGGTTTGTGCGCGGTGAGGATGGCGGTGACGGCATCGGCGGACACCTTCGCAGCAGCCGCCAATGCGGCGGCGTTACCTGGATCGAGCAGGAAGTACTCCGCGAGCAGCGCCAGCACGGTGTCCGGCAGTGCCGCATTGTTGGGGAATCCCGGCATGGCACCTTGACCAGGTGTGGCGGTAATTGCCTTGCCCGACACCGTGACCCGGGTAATCAGGCTGGAACCGTGGTCGTCCACCGCCCGTACCGGCAAGGGCTCGTCGTCTCCGATGACATCGCTCGATGGTTGTATCCCAGACAGTGCTACCACTGGGTTGTTGGGTTGCCAGAATGGTGTTTTCGGGATCGCCTTCAGATTCGCGCCCTCCGGTATCTTACGGGCCTGCGCGAAGGAGCCGATGCCGGCTTGCATGGCCGCGTGCGCTGTCGCGTGCGTGCTGCTCGGATCCGGTTGCGGCACAGCGTTTGCCAGATCGCGCGCCTCGATGGTCAGGCGGCGCACAGTGTGCGCCAGCCCGGGCTGTTCGGGGTCGAGTTCGGCGTCCATTTCGTCGGGGTCGGGCGTGCCGTCCTCTTCGGGATCCACCCAGTCGTATTGACCGCGCTTGAGCCACAACGCATTCAGCCGCCACTGCGCCGAGGCCAACTCGCCCAGCTTCTCGTCCAGGGCACGCTGGGTGTCGTTGAGTCTGTCGAGCCAGTTCGGGGCGACGATGGTGCGGGGTGCGCCGTCGGGTGAGGGCGGTGGGGTGAGCGTCCAGTGGTATCCCCCGCCAGAGGCGTCGAACCACGAGCTGCGAATGCTGCGCTGTACCAGCGCGTCTCCTCCGCTCTGGTCGGCCAGCGGCAGGACGCCGTGCAGGAATGCGCGCAGCAGCTGCATTTCGGCGGGATCCAGGGGCGCGACGCCGTTCATGGCGCGGCCGGCGAGGGCAGCGAAGGCATCCTCGGTGGTATTGCCGATCGCGGCGTCGAGAGCACCGCCGTTGCGGACCTGCCGCAACGGACTTTGCGGTGCAGATTTTGGGTCCCATTTCACGGTGAGCGCATTTCCGGAGTACAGGCTGCGGGTGGCCGGTGTGACCTTGGCGTCCTGGGTGGGGTTCCCGGTCAGGCGCGGGTCCAGCCATTCGAGCCGCTCCAGCAGTTCCGGATAGGTGAACCCGGACGGCAGTGTCGCCAGCACGTCGGCGCTCGGATTCGAATACCAGCCGACGACGTGATAGCCGAGCGTGTCCGCCGCGGGAACGTCGGCGAGGTCGTCGATGAAGGAGAAGATATTGCTGTTGTGCGGTGTGTAGGAAGGAAAGTAGGGGTTGCCCGCGCCGATGGCGGTCAGGAACAGCGGGTCGGTGGCGGCACGTTCCTTCCACGATCCGGCGGCCTGTGCGTCGAACGCCATTCCGATCGGGACCCGGTAGGTGCCGAGGGCCACCGTGGTGGGACTGGCATTGTTGCGGTAGGGGTCGCGACTGGCTGCCCACGCGGTTCTGGTCGCCTCGCCGATCACATGATCGGTGGAGTACGCCAGATCATGTCCGCCGTTCTTCGCGTCCTCGGACCAAATGCTGTGCGGGCAGTCGCTTTCGATCACCCAACTTTTGGCCTTGCGCGGGTTGGTGCCGCTGAAACGGGTGAGCAGCCAGCGGTTGGGAACCAGGGGGAAGGTGAGCTCACCGGTCATCTGATCCTGGATGCCGTGGCGCAGACCGCGCGGCAGCGTCCAATGCAGGTGGACGCCTTTGCCGTTGAGCTTCGGATCGCCGATCTGATTCTCGCCCTCGCCGGGGTCTGGACTGCTGAAATTGTCGAGGGCGGTGTAGCTTTCGCGCCAGATACGGAAGGTGTCCTCGTCCAGGACGGCTTGGGTGACTACGAGCGCATCGAGTGAAACGGGCACTACGAGGGTGGGGCGCATGCTGATTCCTTAGCTGCGGTCGGGGCCTTCGAAGCCGATCGACTCGGGCACCCGGACCATTTGCAGGGCGAGGTCGGCGGGGCCGACGGGCGCGACGGATCGTTTGTGAGCGTCGGCGAGTGCGCATTCGAGATTCGGCACGAGGCGACTCAGATCGAGAACCCGGTAGCCGAGGCCGGACCGCACGTTGTCGAAGACCGAGAACTTCAGGTCATCGGGGAAGGCATCGCCAAGGTGCGAGCCCTTGGAATCCTTGGACGGCAACAGATTACGCAAGGGGATGTATCCCTCGTCGTCGACACCGAAGCGGAACCCCTCCTGGGGCTCGCGCAGCTCGACAAGGGAGGGGATGCCCTCGAACAGGCACAGCAGCACGTTCGGCGAGAGATGGTCCATGCGCAGTATCGGAAGGCGCTTTCCCGCAGGGTCGTAACCGCGCACCGCCAGGTTCGGCCAGCCGGAGACGATTGCCGAACGCAGTAGGAATCCAGAAATGCTCTGCGGCGCCTCGGCGTCGGCTGAGCCACGCGGACGGTGTGCGGCCACTCCACACGACTCGTCCCGATGCGCCAAGGCATTCTGCGTCGCTGACACCCGAACGTAGTCGCCGACGATCCGATCCTGCACGCCATCGCGGCTGGACTGTGATCCGATGCTCAGCGCACCGGATACCAAGGCGTTCAACCAGTTCCAGTCGAGGTGGAAGAATCGTAGCGACTCGACCGGCAGGATGGCCGCTTGCGGGACGAGCTGGGTGAACGGCACACCGTAGAGCAGTATCCGCTGCCCGAGCCAGGCTGCGATCGGCGCGAGGTGCTCCGACAGCGGCGGCTGGCCGATGGCGGATTGCAGGGCCGCTCGGGTTTGCGGCGAGTCGAGGAAGCCGGCAAGCGCGGCATGCTGATCCGGCGGTGGCGCGACAGGTGCGGGTGGGGTCCACGCCCTACTGGGCCTGGCGGGTGCCTTGCCCAGCGTGCTCATGAGATTGCCGTTCAGCATGGCACCGAACGCCGCGACCGCGCTCGACGAGCCAGCACCGGCAGGCAGATGCGTGCTGACGTATTGCTGATAGAGCTTGTCGACCACACCGCGCGCGGCTCGTTTCAGCACCATGAGGTCCTGCGCGAACGCCGAATCACCGACGGCCAGAGCCCTTCCCATCTCGAATGCGGATGCGAGAGAGACATCGAAACTGCCCCATGCCGGGTCGTAGCCGATGAGCGCGTCCGACGAGGTCGCGGTGGCCGCCTGCGGTGTGGCGGCCGGAACGACCGGGGTGAACGGACCCCGATACCAGGCGTACGTGGATTCCCCCGAGCGCGTCGAATATGGCAACGGCACGAAACCGTCATTGAGCCGGCGGGCCACTTGGCGTTGTGGCGCAGTGGAATTCGTGGTGTCCGGGTAGGGCGAGGACAGTCTGAGCCACATCTGTTCGGCCGGAGCGCGGGTGGCCGAATTCGGCAGACACGCCAGAGCCTCGGCCAGTTCGCGGAAGTCGCCCTTCGGGTCGGAGTAGCACCAGAACGACCAGCTGCACAGCGACAGCAGCGCCACCGAGCTGTGCCCGCCGAAGTTGGGGTTGTCCACCAGCATCTTCTCGTGACCCTCGAGCGAGACCAGGTGCACGATGTTCTTGGTTCCGGTCGCGGCGTCGCCCGCCGTGGGGAATCGAGACGCGACAACCACCGAGAACAGGCCGTCTTCGGCGATGCCCAGGATCGGGCGGTCGGCTGTGTTCGCGCCTCGTGCGTGCGTAAGGTAGTGCGCCTCGGTGAGTCTCGGTGTCACTGCGCGGAAGGCATCCGCGGTGACCTGGATGTAGCAGCAGGGTGAGTCGGTGGCGATATCGGGTTCGCGGGACAGCGCGGGCTTGAGGACGCTGGAGTCCTTGGCGAGGAAATCTTGCACGGTGGCATTGATGGTGCGGGTGCGATCGGTGATCGCACCGACCAGTTGGTCCTCGGTGAGAACCAGCAACGCCAACCACGGTGTGCCGTCCTTGGCGGCCATGGTGCGCTCCCACGGCAGCATCGGATCACCCAGGACCACGTGCGGCAATACCCTGTCGAACTGGCCGCTACTGGAATCGGCCGGCTGTTTGGCCAGCACCGCGCCGGGATCGATCGAGATCTGCGGGCCGCGGACCGTGAACTGCTGTGTGGCGTGGAACTTTCCGTCCTCGATGATCGATGAAGCATCGGAGCCGGTCCCCGTCAACAGATCATGGGTGACCTCGATCGAATAGTTCCCGGCTTGCAGGCCCGGCAGATAGTTGTCGTGCAGTTCGACATCGCCCGGTGGAATCGTGTCACGGGCGAGATGCGGGCGGCTGCTCATGACGGGTTCCCCGCTTTCTGGACCATCGGTGCCTGAGCGAACAGGTGAGTGGCCTGCGCGGCCAGGGTTGCCAGGTTGTCGTTGCCGCCGGTGTAGAGGTTGGCGGCCAACAGCGCGGCGAAAACCTGATCGCGGCTCTTCTTGGCTGGGTCGGCCGCGGCCTTGGCAAGGTCCGCCATCGCGTTCTTGTCGGGCGCGGACAGATAGTCCTCGTTGTCGGCGGAATGCTGCGGCAGCGGCGACAGGCCGGGCTGGATCTCCTCGAATGCGTAGGTGCTGAGCGGGAATACGCCGCGCGACGGTGCGAGCGTCGGGCGTGGTGCCTGCACCTGATAGCCGACCTGCTGGTCGGAGACGACATCGGCGCTGGGCCCGCCGGGCGTGTGGACGAACGGTGAGGGCGGTGAACCCCACAGCGACGCGGGCAGATTGTGTTTGCCCGGGGTGATGGTCCACCCGTCGGTCTTGATGTCTCTTCCGTTGTGCTGCAACGTCATTCGATGCACACCGGCCAGACCCGTGCGGTTCATCGGCCGGATGTCGATGCCGGAACCGTCGCCCGGCTGCGGGGTCAGCGGTGCGGTACCGATCCGCAGATGACTCGCAGGGATCGCCGACTGGGTGGTGAAACGCAAGTCGCGTGCGCGAACCAGCCAGCGTTTACCACCCGAACTCCCGGCATCAGGGACGGCGCTGTCCAGGCCGCTCACCACAGTGATCGCGAGCACCTTGTCCCGCGCGGGCAGCATGGCCGAAACCTCTCGCCACGTCAGGGGTTTGGCTGGCAGTGCACGACCGTTGTCGCCGAACGCGATGGTCACTTTGAACACGAGAAGCTTCACCGTGACGGTGCCGCCGAACGGTGTCCCCCACAACCGCAGCGAGGCACCGACCGATACCGAGAACGTCTTTTGGACACCCAGGACGGACATCGTGACCGATGCGCCGATCTCGATGCCGATACCTGCGGTGAACGCGAACGGCCGCCACGACACCAGCAGATCGGCTTGCGCGGTGAACCACGCTTGGACCGGACCCCACTGATACAGCACCTGAAGGTGCGTGCCGGCCATCGCACACGACGGGGTCACCGCCAGATAGGCCTCAGCGGTGATCGACACCATGCTGCTGACCGCCCAGCGGATACCCAGGCGCGGGACGGCCGGGAAATAAGACGGCACCTGGAACGCCGGGTGATACCCACCGAGGGTGAAAACGAACTGTCCCGCATGAGGATTCGAGCCGAACCACAGGCCAGCAGCGAAACCGCCGGTGAGATGGCAATCCTTGGTCAGAACGTAGGATGCCGCCGACAGTTGAGCCTGCGCCTGCGCGATACCGTCGATCGGCCGCAGGGTGGCTTCGAGACCGAGCTCGGCATAGACATAGATTTCCGCCGACTCGTCCTTCAACGGAAGTTGCAGAATCGCGGTTCCCAACATGGCGAAAATCAGGTCGTGGCCGAACTCGGCGGCCAGGACCACGGTCGCCGTCACCACCTCGGAAACCGTCAGCTGCGCGCCCACGCCCAGCCAATAGTTGCCTTCCCTCGGCGCAATCCACTCCTTGGATGTGCCACCCGGTGCGGCCGGCTTACGACCCTCCAAGACGTCGAGGACATCCATCGCCTTCTGGCCCGGCTTGTCCAGCACCAGCAACGGGAAGTTCGGAACCTCCGCGGCAGACGGGATCTTCAAGTCCCGGTTGAAGCCGAAACCGGCCATCAGCGCGGTAATGATCAGAGGCGGCTCACCGATCGGCACATCGAGCTGCGCGAAGACGAACAGAGACGGCTTGCCGTCGGACGCAGACGACTTGCCGTTGGATAGCTGCGCATACGACCCGACCGCGGACAGCGAAAACTTTTGCGTCTCGACGACAGCGGCACCGTCGTATTGGAAATCAATACCCTTCGGCGGATTCAGAACATGCAGCAGCGCACCGGAAACCGTCAGAGACGGATTGGTGAACGCCACCCCCAGACCCGACAGCGCGAACGTCGGCTCGAACTTGTCCAGCGGCGACCCCACCGCCAGACCATCG
Source organism: Nocardia sp. NPDC005998 (assembly GCF_040614395.1). Classification (NCBI taxonomy): domain Bacteria; kingdom Bacillati; phylum Actinomycetota; class Actinomycetes; order Mycobacteriales; family Nocardiaceae; genus Nocardia; species Nocardia sp. NPDC005998. The sequence goes on from NZ_JBEXUI010000022.1 coordinate 51,987, forward strand.
AAGCTCAAAGTCAACGGCCCCAGCTTGACTGCGGCATCGAGCGCGAACAGCAGCGCATTGTGCTGATAGATCAATCCGATCCGATCGACCTGCAAGATACCGAGCTGCTTTTGCACCTGCACCCACACACTCGGCGAATTCGACGGGGGCGCGGCACCCGCGGCCAGCACCACCGATTGCGGCGCACTGGCCGCCGCAGGCAAACCCAGAGCCACGGGGACTGGTTCGCCACCAAGCATCAACGTCGCCTGAACAGCTGGACCGGCCTTCAGCCCCCCGGCCGGTATCGACTGCACTTTGGCAATCCGGAGCAGCGTGTTGACGGAGTTGGCCGTCGCGGAATCCACGGCACCGGTGCTGTACAGCACCTGGAGATCGTCGATGCTCAGCGTCCCGATCGAGGCCAGGAACCCGCCCACCAACGGCAGATTCGCCAGATCCAGGCTCATACCCAGATCGAACCCGACCAGCAAACTCGGTTGTCCCGCCCCGGTTTTCACCCGGATGACCTTCGCGTCGCGCAGACCGACCCGCAGGCCCTCGGGTACCACCACCGCCAGATCCGTAGAGAATTCCCCGACCCACTCCCGCAGATCCACTTGCGCACCGGTACCCACGGTGGTGTAGGCACCGATCACGGTCTGGGTATTGCCCTTGGTGTCGAAGAGCAGATCCAGTTCGAAGCTGCCGACGATCAGGCGTCCGCCGTACTGGGCGTCGCTCTCGGTGCGCGTGATGGTGGCACCGATCGACGCGGTGAGAGTGTCGGTAATGCGGATGTCGCCGACACAGGTGAACCGGAAATCCTTGCTACCGGCCTTGTGCGAAAGCCACAAACTGTTCAGTTTCAGGCTCGAAATCGGCTCGGGTACAGCGCGTTTCAGCTTCAGTGCCGGAAGCAACGCCGCCATTGTGACGGCCTCGCCCGCCGGGATGCCACCTTCGAACATCCAGCCGCCGTCCGCGCCGGGTGTGCGTGCCGCAGTGATCTCGATGGGGATCGACCCGGCGATGTTCACCGTTCCCGAAAAACGGCCGACGATCCCCTCATCCGGGCTGTAGGCCAGCGTCATCGAAAGCTCTTCGATCGCGAAATCGACTATCTTCCAAGTACTGTCGAAATCCATCGACAGCTCGTAGATACCGCCGAACCCGCCGCTGAAACGCAACTCCCGAATCTTGAGACCGATCGGCACCTGCGGTGTCAGCAGACGGAATCCATCGAGGAGACGCGAGACATCGATCGCATCTTTCGATACACCCGGCTTCAAACTACCGGTGATGTACTTGTCCTCCAGCCACAGCGCAACGACCAAGTCGACATCGCTGGGGAACGGAAGCTCGGCGGTGACCCCTGTCGATGCGACCACATAGGTGATCGGCGTCGCATCGGCCTTCTTCTCGAAGCGATAGTCGAATCCCAGAACCTCACCCAGGGTGAGCTTCAGATCTTGCAGCCCTTTCTGCAGATCCGCCAACCGATCCTTGACGAGTAGCTCGACGAGCGTGGCCAAGGTGAACGCCTTGGCCTGCACCGACCGCACGGCCGCGCGCAACTCGCCGGATTCGTTGCCGGTGAGTGTGGAAACCACTTGCGTCCCAAGGAATTTGCCACTCAGTGCGCAGGTGACCGTGCCGTCCTGCAAAACCGTGACCGTCATCCCGGTCACGGTCGTGGCGGGGGCTGCGGCCGCTGGCCAAGCCTGCTCGGTCCATGACACTGAGACCGTCAGCGACTTTCCCCCCGTGAGTTCCGGAGCCAGCGGCCCCCCGGCGACTTGGATCTTGCTGCCAGCGAACGTGCCCAGCATGGCTCGCAGCTGATCGGGCAGCTGATTATCGGACGAGTCGAGAACCGGCTTCCCGCCCAACCCGATCAAATGCTCTCTCAAAGCGTTCAGATCGGGCGCGCCCTGTTTTTGCGGCAAATCATTCATGACCGACCCCTCCATCGCGCCCCTGAATCGCCCAGAGCTTCCACGGCCATAGTCGCCGCGTCCACGGGCCGCGCCTGCGCCGCGCACGTCACAGACAGCGTGAGCTGTGAATGACTCGCGTCGATCTCCGGCCTGCCCGAACCCACCGCAGCCTGCACCTTCCGCCCCGTGAAAGTGGTCAACATCTCCCGCAACCGATCAGGCAACGCGGCATCCGCCCCGTCAAGAACCGGCCGGTCACCCAATCCGATCAGGTGCGCCTCGAGTTCATCCAGATCTACCGAACCCCGATTCCCCTGCAGGTCCCTCACTACAACTTCCTCCATCTGGCCCCGTTCTTCCCCAGGAGTTCTGCGGCCATTTCTGGAGTGACCTCCCGACCGAGATATTCACATTTTTCCTTGCCATTGTCAGCCTTCTTGCTGAAGTTCTGCCAGCTCGTTATCGCATGGATAAATTCTGGCGTTTTCTCAGGCCGTGATTCGTCCCAGTCATAGCCCGAACGGAGGAATTCGTTTTGCCCCATTCCCGCGACCCATTTCGCGCTGAGTCTTTCCTTGTATAGGTCGAACCGTGCCATTTCCGATGTCATCTTGGCCAGCAGGTGCAGCGCCTTTTCGGCATTATTGATGCCTTTATTTATCTCATCGCCAGTGGGTTGACGATGTTGGGTAGTCTGGATCTCCTTCAGCGGGTACAAGTACTCATAGAGATCGCTCGCGCAGTCGAAAAATCTAGTTTTGGAAAGCTGGTCTCCGATTGTTCCACCATATGACAGATCGATGTAGGGCCCTCCGCGTCGTCCTGGGGCGCTACCCAAATAACCCCTACCCTTGGCCGGGAGCAGACTCATCGGGCCCCCTTTGTTGAACTCCTCCCGAGTCCAACCCGCCATGAAAAAAACTTCGGGTCTATCGGCGTCGCCGTCGGGATCGTCGCCGTCGATAGTCCATGCCCGAAGATAGAGGTTACTCTTCTGGAAGTACAACCCGACTTTCCGTTGACGTCTGCCCGACTTGCTGTACCGCTCGCCGGCAGCGAGTTCTATCCGGAAGAATCTGTCATCCGCCTCCTGACTTTTACTGTAATCCTTGTAACGCTTCCGCAGGAAGTCGATCATATTGCGGTACTGTTTGGAGCCTGTTGATGCCTCCCAAAGACACGGTTCGTCCTTGTCCTCGTCACTCAGTGTCATGACCGTACTCTTTCATCGAACTAAAGCCATGCGGTCTCCGGAAGATTTGCAACTCGGTTGCGCCGCGATTATTACATCGTCACGCACGCAGGAAGTCCGGAAGTGTCGGGTAGGATGCGGTGGCGGCTGCGTACTCCACAAAGATGCGATATTCCATCGCCTCACCCCTGTATCGATTATCGGAATCCTGCGAATCCGACGGTCGGGTCACGCGCTTCCAAAAACAAATCAAAAGACCGGAGGAGTGAGTTCCCGTCGGCGTCCTGGCGGTCGAGAAGGCGGCAACGACACGGATCGCGGTGCGTGCGCTGAAAGCTGTTGCGGAAGTGGTGTTTTCGCCGGCCGATCGCTGCGGCGGTGTGGTGGAGGTGGATGCGCTCGGCTGAACGCTTCGGAGTCGATGCCAATGAGATCGCATCACCGTGCAATTCCCGGTCCGGAGTTGGACGCGAGGTGCATGGTGCTGACGTCGGGGCGCACAGAGCCATCCATGACCTATATTTCTGCGTCAGGTCCATTCGGGTCCTTGTCGATGGATTCCGCAGTGGTCTCCTGAGTATGCAATTCTTGGTCGTGAGGTAGCCGAGAAGTCGGGTGCCCCCTTGGAAACGTTGTGCCTTTCCCCTGCCGTTGATATCTCGGCCCGGAGCCTTCTCGGCTGCCGGGACTTACGGCACTGCATCTGCGTGACCGTACTGACGCATGCGGCCCCCTATTCACGCCTGACACCGAGAGCTCACCCAATTGGAGTACGTAATGTACAGTAGCACAACAAGATTCATCCTGGGTTAAGTTCGGTAAGTGTGCTCAGCACGAGCTCGATCGCCCCACTCCTACCGCCTCGGCGTTCCCTGGGCGGCCCGTCCGCTGACCGAGCGGACGGGCGAGCAGCTGGATCTCCCGGTTCTCTCGCATGAAGATGCGCCGTCCGCTACCTCGCCACCATCCACATCGCTGCAATCAACCAATGGCTCCGATCCGCGTCAGAACGGGTCGACACACCCGCCCTCACCCGCTTCAACACAGGCCCTACTACCACCACATCATCCTGGTCATGCTCGCCCACGCCTTCCGCACCGTCAGCGACCCAAAAGCCCACACGCGCAGGGCCGGATCACAGTCGCCGACATCCGCCGTCTCCTCGCGGTGATCATGCACCCCAGCCGCACCCAGGTCCTCGCCGCCATGGTGAAATCCGCTCTGGTACACGCCATGTCAATCGACTCCGGATCCTTGCCGGAACTGCCATCAATTAGCTACGGTGGAACACGTTCGCCGAGAAAACCATTGGCAATCAGGTCAGCCACTCACGGGGAGGTTCCTGACGTCATCGTGGCCTGCAGGCCACACCAGAGGCCGAGCGGTCTATCCGACTCGACTTCACCGAGGATAGGGCCTCGATGATGGTATCGGAAATCAATGAATACCAAGGCGCGTCACCTGATGCGGTCCGCCATCACTATGACATCGGAACCGAGTTCTATCGGCTGTGGCTCGATAGCAGCCTGACCTACTCGTGCGCATCATGGTCCGAGGGCGACGATCTCGACCGTGCACAGCAGCGCAAGCTCGACTATCTGATCGAGCGGGCCGACATCGCCGGCGCGCAGCGCGTGCTCGACATCGGGTGTGGCTGGGGCGGTCTGATGCGGCGGGTAGCCGACCGGAACCGGCAGGCCCGCATCACCGGCCTTACTCTCAGCCGAGACCAATATGACTACGTCCGAACGCATTCCACAGATCGGATCGATGTCCAGCTCGAACACTGGAACACACATCATCCGGACCGTGCTTATGACGTCATATTCTGCGTCGGCGCACTCGAACACTTCGTGAGATTCGGACTGTCTCGCCGCGACCGCACCGCGGCCTACCGAGAGTTCTTCACCCACTGCTATCACATGCTCCGCCCAGGCGGCGGGCTGGTCATCCAGACGATCGGCAAGGGCAACCGGCCGCTCGACCACAACGCGCTCAACGATGTGCAGTTCCTGGCGAACGAGATATTTCCGGAATCGGATCCACCGCGACTGTCCGAACTCGCCCACGCCGCGGAGAAACTTTTCGAAATCGGTTCGGTGGTCAACGATCGTCACGACTACTCGACCACCTGTGCGGAGTGGCTGCGCAGGCTCCGGTCACACCGTACTGACGCGGAACGGCTCGTCGGCGCCCGCATCACCGAGGCATACGAACGTTATCTGGAGGCGTCCATCCGGCAGTTCGACCGGGAACACCTTGTGCTCTACCGAATCTCGCTTCGCAAGGTGGCTGATCCGCCGCGCGAGGCGTGACCGGCCCTCTACCCAGCGAGGAGTCATGCATGAACCCGGGACCCACGCCCCGCGTGAACGATGTCATCACCGAACTCGACGACCTGCGCGTCGACCTGGCTGGACGCCACCGGGCCACAGCCAGTGCGGGAGCGACGATCGACCCCGCGGTGGTCGATGCCGATATGGGCGCCCTCGACCGCGACGGGTACGTCGTTTTACCGGATCTGATCACACCCGAGGAATGCGAACGCATACGCGTCGCGAGCACGGCTCTGCTGGGCCGACTCGGCCGAAATACGTTCGAGGGCAAACAAACCCAGCGGGTGTACAGCCTGCTCGAGAAGACCCGCGCCTACGACCGGCTGCTCGACCATCCGCGCGTGCTGGCCCTGCTCGACCGGCTGTTCCTGCCGAATTACCTGCTCTCCCAGCTGCAGGTGATCAACATCCTCCCCGGTGAGCAGGCCCAGCTCCTGCACCACGACGACGGCTTCTATCCGATACCCAGGCCCCGCCCGCCGCTGAGCGCCGCGACGATGTGGGCCATAGACCCGTTCACAGATCGCAACGGCAGCACGGTGATTCTGCCCGGCAGCCACCGATGGGATGCACGCCAACCGACCGAATCCGACACCCGGGCCAGCGCGCGGATGCCCGCTGGTTCGTGCGTGTTCTACCTCGGAACCCTCTGGCACGGCGGCGGCGCGAACCAGACCACCGCTGCTCGGCTCGCCGTGACCGCACAGTATTGCGAGCCGTGGTTGCGCCCTCAGGAGGCGTACACGCTGTCGACCAGCCGAGAAACCGCGCTAGCGGTGTCCGAGGACATCCGCCGCATGCTCGGCTACAGCATCCACCCACCGTTCATGGGGGCTGTCGACGGCATGCACCCGAAGCGGCTTCTCGAAACCCCCGATCCGGCAGTCCCACAGACGGGCGCTTAGACCGTGTCTTACGTGGTTGTGATTCGTTGGGTGTGTGTCGTAACCGCTTGTGCGGCATGATGTTCGATTCGTGACCGACGAGTTGTCGAAACGTCTTGTGCCGGACGACCTCTGGGAGCTGGTTGAGCCGTTGCTGCCCAGGTTCAGTCCGCGCCCGCAGGGTGGGGGTACCGCGCGGACCGATGAGCGGGCGGTGTTCACGGTGGTGGTGTTCATGTTGACCAGCGGCTGCGCGTCGCGGATGCTGCCGCCATCGTTCGGAGTGACGGTGCCTACGGCGCACCGCCGGTTCACCGTGTGGACCGAGGCCGGACTGTGGCGCCGTTTACATTGCGCGATACTCGACGAGCTAGGCAGCCATGGCTTGATCGAATGGTCGCGGGCAGTGATCGACGCGGCGTCGGTGCGAGCGAAAAAGGGGGATCCATGACCAGGCCCAGCCCGGTCGATCGCGGTAAGTTCGGCTCGAAGATCCACGTGCTGTCCGATCGCGCGGGAATCCCACTGTCGGTGGGCATTTCGGCGGCCAACACCAACGACGCCGAGGCGCTGAAACCGCTCGTCAAAGCCATCCCCGCCGTGCGGTCGCGGCGCGGTCCGCGGCGGCGTAAACCAGCAAAGCTGCACGCCGACAAGGCATACGACAACATCGAGTCGCGTCGATGGATACGTGGTCGTGGCATCGGCATCCGCATCGCCCGCAAGGGCATCGAGTCCTCGCAGCGCCTCGGACGCCACCGTTGGGTGATCCAGCGGACAATATCGTGGCTGACCGGCTACCACCGGCTCAACATCCGCTACGACCGCAAAGCCTCGCACTTCCTTGCCTTCCTCACCCTCGCGGCCGCATTGACCTGCTACGAGAAGCTGACGAAAGCGAGGTCAACGCCGTGACCTGCTAGTACGTCGCGGCGGCGGTGACTGCGTCGGCAGGTGTGAACTCGTGGGCGTTCTCCGGGCATGTGGCGCGGCCGAACAGGAAGGTGAGCTGCCGGGCGACTGTGTGCTGCCGCCCCGCCACAGCGAGGCGGTAGAGGCGGTCACCGAGATCGGTAAGCTGGTCAGGGACGGCCGCAACCAGCGGGATCTTGTCAACGTCGCCGAGGGCGTAATCATCCCAGCAGGTGAAGAAGCTGTGCTTGCCGATAACGAGGAACATCGTTGCGAAGCACATCGGGCATTCGATCTCGAATTCCCCGGTGACCAATCCGTCCAGTTTCTGCGACCAAACCGTCGTCTCCTCGAAGGCAAGCATGGACTGCAGGCGGTATACGAACGCGTCCGGCTCGTGATCATCTCCCATACAATCCTCAACCAGCTCGGATCGAACTTCACGGAGCATAGCGGAGATTTCGCTGGCATATCGGTCGCGGATCTCGGCGGTGTACGGAACGGCGCTCGCGATCAGCGCACCGGCAAGTTCGACAGCTTGGAGCCGGTCTGCCGGGGTCCCGCTCGACGCTATTTCGGCGAGTTCGGGCAGCGCTGCACAGGCGTTCTCACCACTGTGCTGGTGGTAGAGCTCGTCCCAAAGATCTGTCCACACGCTGGTATCCGTGCCGTCGACCGAAAGTCTCGCAAGTAAGTCCACAGCCTGCGGGCGAAGAAGATTCGACACATCCGCTATCCAACCAGCCAAGCAGCTCGTCGTGTCCCCAGTGCTGGAGCCTGATAAACCGCCGCCCGGCCCAGACGGAATGCAACCCTCGCGAGGACAGGACCGACATGAGACAAGGTCTTAGCCGAATTATGCTGCTCTACCAAACCTTCCCGATGAGCCGATCCCGGCGCTCCCGCTGACCGGCCAGATCCGATTTAAGCTACCTACCGGCCGACAAATCTCGCGAATCCGCACAGAGCCCGGCTGCCGGATCTCTACCGATCTGAATAGAGGAGGAAACGATCCGACCGCTGCGGAGCGACGCAAAGCCAACCTGAAGGTTGCATCCGAAGGTGCCCCTAAACCATGCGATCGACTCGGGATCCAGTGGTCAGTGGTGAGCTCTGAACTACAACTACAATAAGGCATATGTTCCAGTCGACGAGAATTGTGCTGGTATCTCGGCCGGAGGGCGCACCGACTCCGGAGAATTTCCGGATCGAGACCGTGGGGTTGCCGGAGCCCGGCGCAGGGGAAGTGTTGTTGCGCACGCGGTATTTATCGCTGGATCCGTATATGCGTGGGCGGATGAGCGCCGCGGAATCATATGCGGCGTCGGTCGAGGTCGGGGATGTTATGGTCGGTGGCACGGTCGCCGAGGTGCTCGAATCGCGTGATCCGTCGCTGGCGAAAGGCGATGTGGTGCTGGCCTATTCGGGCTGGCAGACGCATCAGGTCGCGCCCGCGGCAGGGCTGCGCAAGCTGGATTCGGACAAAGCGCCGATATCGACCGCGCTCGGTGTGCTCGGCATGCCGGGCTTCACGGCCTATTCCGGACTGTTGAAGATCGGGCAGCCGAAGGCGGGGGAGACCCTGGTGGTGGCCGCGGCCAGCGGTCCGGTCGGTTCCGCTGTCGGCCAGATCGCGCGCATCAAGGGCGCGCGAGCGGTCGGCATCGCGGGTGGGCCGGAGAAATGCGCCTATGTGCGTACGGAATTGGGCTTCGATGTCGCGATCGACCACCGCGCACCGAATTTCGCAGACCAATTGCGCACGGCAGTCCCCGACGGTATCGATATCTATTTCGAAAATGTCGGCGGTGCGGTGGCGGACGCGGTGTACCCACTGCTGAATACCTATGCGCGCGTGCCGGTTTGCGGACTCATTGCGAATTACAATGCGATCGGAACGCCCGCCGGACCCGATCGGCTGCCCGGCTTCTACGGTCGCATTCTGACCAAGAGCCTGACGGTGCGCGGATTCATCCAGAGCGAATTCGTCCGCGAGATGTACAAGGACTTCTTGCGGGAGATGTCGGGTTGGATCGCCGAGGGCCGGGTCCGCTACCGCGAAGACATTGTCGACGGCCTCGAGCATGCGCCGGAGGCGTTCATCGGCATGCTCGAGGGCCGCAATTTCGGCAAGCTCCTCGTGCGGGTCGGATAGCGAACCCGGGCCGGATCACACCGGCTGCGGCGACAGCGCGATCTTTGCCGACCGCCCCGGCGTTTCGCTCGCGGCGGCGGCATCGGCCGCGGCCTCCAGCGGGTAGGTGGCCTCGACGTCGAGTCGCAGCGCACCCGTTGCCGCCATGCCCACCAATTCGCCGATCAGCCGCCGCATCTCCTCACTGCTGGTCTGCTCGGCCCGCTTGGTACCCCAAAAGCCCTTGATGACAGCCTGTTTGAAGATCAGCGGACCCGGATTGATGGATAGCGGCTGACCGGAGAGCGCACCGAACGAGATCAGCTCACCACCGGGGCCGAGCAGCGAGAGCAGCGCGTCGGCCGCCCGCCCACCGACCTGGTCCACGGCGCGCACGACCGGCGCGCCCGCCGTCGATGCGATGGCGCGGTCGAGCCAGCCCTCGGATTCGGTATCGAAGGCCGGCTCGAAGCCCAGCTCGCGCAATGCCTTTTCCGACGCCGAACCGCGCACCAGATTGAGCACATTGATACCGCGTTGCCGCGCAAGCACATTCATCAGGCGGCCGACCGCACCGTTGGCGGCATTGATCGCGATCCAGTCGCCGGGCGCCACCCGCAGATCCTCCAGCAGCATCAAGGAGCTGAGCGGCATTGCCAGCAGTTGCGCCGCCGTCTGATCGGAGATGCTGTCGGGCAGCGGAACCACCTGCGTCGCCCTGGCCAGGAAGTACTCGGCCCACACCTGGTGGATGCCGGAAACGCTCACGCGCTGACCGACCTCCAGCCCGGTCACATCCGCGCCCACCGCGTCGATCCGGCCGACGGCCTCGGTGCCCGGAATCGCGGGCAACTCCGGTTTATAGCCGTATATGCCACGGATGGTCGCCAGATCGTGATTGTGAATGGGCGCGAGAATGAGCTCGATCCGCACCTGACCCGCGCCCGGTTCGGGCGTCGGCCGCTGCGCGATGGTGAGCACATCCTTTGGTTCGCCGAAACTTTCGATGACTACGGCACGCATGGTGAATTCCTTTCGTCAGTCGTCAGCGAGGGTGACCTGGACGTCGATATTGCCGCGGGTCGCGTTGGAGTACGGGCACACCTGGTGTGCCTTATCCGCGATGGCCTGCGCCTCGGCGGGGGACAGGTGCGGCAGCGAAACCTCGAGGGTGACGGTCAGCTCGAAGCCGCCCGCCTCGTTCGGGCCGATGCCGACCTTCGCGCCCACCGCGGAATCGTCGACATTAGCGCCTTCGCGCTTGCCGACCAGGCGCAGTGCGCTGTGGAAGCAGGCCGCGTAGCCCGACGCGAAGAGCTGCTCCGGGTTGGTGCCAACGCCGCTGCCACCCATTTCCTTGGGGATGTCGAGGGCGAGGTCGAGCTTGCCGTCGGAGGTGCGGGCGTGGCCGTTGCGTCCGTCGCCAGTCGCGAGGGCTTCGGCGGTGTACAGGACGGTCATGTCTGACTCTCTTTCGATCGGGGGTGCAGCATCAGCGAATCGGTAAGTCGCCGAAGGGTTTCGCGCAGTGCGATGAAATCGTCGGGGGTCAGGCCGCTGGCCTCACCCATTTCCATTGGCAGACACCGTGCTTCGGTCCGCAGCCGGCGGCCGTGCTCGGTGAGTTGGACATCGACCCGACGTTCATCGGCCGCTGCCCGGCGTCGCTCGACCAACCCCGCCGCCTCCAGCCGCTTGAGCAGCGGGGACAGGGTGCCGGAATCGAGTAGGAGTGCCTCGCACAGGTCGCCGACGCTGCGACCGTCGCGTTCCCACAGCGCCAACATGACGAGGTACTGCGGGTAGGTCAGCCCTAGGCGTTCGAGCTTCGGGCGATAGACCGCCGTCATCGCCCGCGACGCGGCATACAGCCGGAAGCACAGCTGCTCGTCGAGAGTGAGGTGATCGGTCATGTCCATTACAGTAGCGGGCAATTATATTGTGCGCAACCAATTGGCCGTGGTTCATGTCACAACACCGTGCGCGGGCTGGTTATCCCGCGACGCTGCCGCCGCCGATGCCCAGATAGACGATCATGATGGTGAACAGGAACCAGCCCGCACCCTGCCAAATCGGCCAGCTCCTGCCGCGCCGCCACTCCCGATAGGTCTGCACGAACGCGCCGATGCCGCCGAGCATCAGCACCACGGTCGGCCCGCCGACTACCGCGGTCTTCGCGGGCGTATCACAGAGCATCATCTCCGCATTCGCGCAGGCTGCGCGGTTGGCCGCCCAAATCGCGGTGATCACGAAGACGACCGCGGCCACCGCAAGGACCGTCGCCACATAGATCGCCACCCGGCGGAAGGTCCGGTTGTCCGCCGTCCATCGCTTCTCCAGATCGTTGACCATGATCGATCACCTCACCGGTGGAGTTGCCGAGCGGTGCCGACCCAAACGTCAGCCGATGCCGCGCACGGACGTGGCGATCATTGCTTGCGGCCGACACCTGCCCAATACCACGCCGATTCGGGGTCGGTCTGGACGGCTCGAGCACCGCTCGTCAGGTGGCCGACCAGTTCCGGATGCCAGGTGACCACGGGAACGACGCCCGGTTCGACCAATTCGGTTCCGGCGAACAGGCTTTCGGTTTCGGTGCGGCTGCGCGGACGGAAGGTGATTCCGGCCGATTCGGCCGAGGCCACCACCCTGGCCATGGCGCGGTCGTCGAAGTCGGCGGTGGGATGGGTGATCACCAGGTGGCTTCCGGCCGGGACCGCGTCGAGCAGATTCTCGATGATCGCGTGCGGATCATCGCTGTCGCGGAAATACATCATGATCGCGACCAGCATGATCGCGACGGGGCGATCCAGGTCCAGCGTCGCGGTGAGCGCCGGATCGCGCAGAATTGAGGCCGGATCGTGCAGATCCGCATGGATGAAGGAGGTTCTGCCCTCGCGGGTGCTCGACATGAGCGCCCTGGCGTGTGCCAGGACGATCGGATCGTTGTCCACGTAGACGACCCGCGCGGTGGGATCGATGCTCTGGGCGATTTCGTGGGTATTGCCCGCGGTGGGGATGCCGGTGCCGATATCGAGGAATTGGGTGATGCCTGCATCGAGCAGGTAGCGCACCGCCCGGCCGAGGAAGGCCCGATTGGCGCGGGCCATGCTGCGAATGGCTGGAACATGGGTCGCTATCGCGTCGCCGAGTGCGCGGTCGGCCGGATAGTTGTCCTTTCCGCCGAGCCAATAATCGTAAACGCGCGCTTCATGAGCCACGCTGGTGTCGATTTTGGTCGGTGATCCGGTCACGGTTTCGGTCCAGCTGTCCGGCATGACGATTCCTCCTCTGGCGGGCGGGCCGTCGGGTACCCGCAACCGCCGAGCCGTCCACGGTCGACGGCCCACTACTGCGAATTTGCTCGCTCAGGATAGGCCCGGGGGACATTCGGCCCGCCGGGATTCGGGCGGCATTAGGGGAATGATTCGGGGGCCCGATCCGGCCGCGGAGCGGGCTAGCGCACGGCAGGCAGATCAGGTGGATTGCGCCGGGCGCTGTGCCGGATCTCGACCCAATAGGTCGCGATGACGGTGGTGTAGACGGCCACGATCACCGCGACCGGAATGACCAGCAGCAGTACGAGTAGTGGTAGCAGGAAATTCATGTGCGCTCCCCGATTTCCGGGTGATGTCGGCAAGAACGGTGGGTGGCGCCGCGCCGCGCCGATTCGCTATCGATCCCCTGCATTCAGCGATCCCCACCAAGATCGTAAGACCGGGAAAGCTCACCGGCATGCTCTGGGCAGTGTGAGTTGGGTCATGTACCGACCGGTGTGTCGTTGTCGCTACGTGATCTTGGTGAGGTTGAATCGATGAGCTAAACGCGCCATGGCGATCTATCGCGAAAGCTCTTCCGAACGTCCGCTGCAGTACCGGCATGCGACAAGGAGCATGAAATTGAGCATGATTCTCGCCGCGCTACACGACACCGTACTGGCCGAGGTCAGTAATCCGACACCGGAGGCGCCGCCGATGTCGGACAAGTTGATGCAAATGGGTCGGTACTTCACCTGGTTGATTCAGCTCTCCGGCGTATCCGCCATTACCTACGGCGGCGGTCGGTTCGCCTGGGAGAAATGGTCCGGTGGCCAGCTTCAGTCGCCGAAGATGATCGCCAGCGCGATGGCCGGTGGTGCGGTCGCGACCAGTGCGGGCACGATCATGAACGCGGTGATATAGCAACTTCGCAGCAGTCTGCGCGAACCGGGCGCCCGCACACATCGCGTGTGCGGGCGCCGGTGTTTCCGATCGGCGTCGTCCGCTCTCGTTGGAGTGGGTTCTTGTTCAAATTCCTTGGCACGCAACGTCTTTCTGATTCGTTAAGTTTCACAGAGGTGCTCTCAGGTGAGGTCGGCAGGCTGGCGGTCCGGATCGTCGATGTGGAACCGCCGTCGAATATTGGGGCGCTCCAGCAACTTCGGCGGGTATCCGGGGCCGGGCCGCGGGGTGACGTTCTGCGACGTCAGCGGCTGCTTGCAGTGTGAGCACACCACCTCTGCATCGGCGTCGTGACCGCAGGTGTCGTGTCGTGCGACGATGGGCGGACCGGCCGCACCTGCGAGCCAGCGGTCACCCCAAGCGGTCATGGTCGCGATGACGCCGTAGAAGTCGCGGCCGGATTCGGTGAGCAGGTACTCGTGGCGCACGGGCATGGTCTCGTACACGCACTTCTCCATCAGCCCGGCCTCGACCAGTCGACGCAGCCGCTCCGAAAGGGTGTTTCGTGCGATGCCGAGTTCTTGCTGGAACTCGTCGAAGCGGCGGATGCCGTAGAAGGCCTCGCGCAGGACCAGCGGCGTCCACCAGTCGCCGAGCAGGTCCATGGTGCGGGCCAGGGAGCAGGGCCAGTTCGCCAACGAGGTCCGTTTCATGTCGTCATCCTAGTGGGTCTTTCATTAAGACTCAGCTGTTCAATGCCGAGAGCAAGTCTTGCGCTGGTAAGTCTATCTACGCAACTATGGACGTCACCCGACGGAAGGAGCTGATTGTGGAGTGGACCGGGCAGGTGTACGCGGACACCCCGACCGTGGCGGTGCAGACCTACATCGATGCGCCACCGGATCGGGTGTGGAGATGCGTGAGCGATATCCACCTCATGCCGCGCCTCAGCGCCGAACTGCGCGCCGTCGAGTGGCTGGACGGCGCGACCGACCCCGGGGTGGGCGCGCGGTTCAGCGGGCAGAACGCGCACGAGGCGCTGGGATCCTGGGAGACGATCAGCACCATTGTTGAATACGATCCGGAGCGCAGCTTCGCCTGGGCGGTCGGCGACCCCGAATATCCCTCCAGCATTTGGCGTTTCAGGATGCGGTCCGAAGGTGCGGGTACGGTCCTCGAGCAATGGACGCAAATGGGCCCGGCCCGCTCCGGACTCAGCTACGCCATCGACGCCATGCCCGACAAGGAGCAGAAGATCGTCTTCGTCCGATTGCGTGAATTCGAGACCGGTATGAAAGCCAATCTGGCCGCCATCAAGGATCTGGTGGAGGGTGCGGCGTAATGCGTACCGCCACAACGATCGAAGGCTCTTCGGTCGGCTGGTCCGAGCTCACCGAATTCGTCGTCGAAGCCGAGAAGCTCGGCCTGGACATCTGCTGGGTGGCCGAGGCCTGGGGCACCGACGCGGCCACGCCGCTGGGCTTTCTGGCGGCGCGCACCGAGCGAATCCTGCTGGGCTCCGGGATCATTCAGCTCGGCACCCGATCCCCGGTGCTGATCGCCCAGACGGCCATGACCCTGGCCCAGCTTTCCGAGGGGCGTTTCCTGCTCGGTCTCGGCGCCTCGGGTCCCCAGGTCATCGAGGGCCTGCACGGTGTTCCGTTCGCGCGCCCGCTGACCCGCATGCGCGAAACCGTGCAGATCATCCGAGAGGTCTTCACGGGCAACAAAATCGCCTACCAGGGGGATCATTTCACCATTCCGCTGCCCGGCGGCGAGGGCCGTCCGATGCGGCTGAGCATGCAGCCCGTCGCAGTGCCGATCTACCTCGCCACGCTGTCGCCGAAGATGCTGGAACTCACCGGCGAGATCGCCGACGGATGGCTGGGCACCAGCTTCGTCCCCGAGGGCGCGCACGCCTACCTCAGCCATCTCGACGCCGGGCTGGCCCGATCCGGACGCACCCGCGCCGATCTCGATATCTGCCAGGGCGCGGAGATCAATATCGTCGCCGACGCGGCCCAGTTGGCGGCCGTTGTCGGCAGCCGCAAGCAGGAGCTCGCCTTCTCCCTCGGCGGCATGGGTTCTGGAACCACCAACTACTACAACAATGCCTACAGCCGCCAAGGTTGGGCCGATGTCGCCGCTCGGGTGCGCGAGCGCTGGCAGAGCGGTGACCGTGACGGTGCCGCAGCCCTCATCACCGATGAAATGGTCATGGCCACAACGCTGATCGGCACCGAGGATATGGTCCGCGACCGCCTGCGCACCTGGCGCGACACCGGCGTCGACACCGTTCGCCTCTACCCCGCGGGCGGCACCCTGCACGCGCGCCTCGACAACCTCGGCCGCGGAATCGATTTGATTCGTGGACTAGGCGATCGAGTGTAGGCGCCCCCAACGCATTTGCGCCTCGTCGTGGAATCGGTGATCGGCCGGTGCCCGGCGTGACCATGCTACCTCGGCAGTCCGGCCCGGCGGCGGGTCACGGCGGCGACGGCGGCCCAGTCCTTATCGCCGTCGCCGTGGGCCAGGGCGTCGAGGAAGGCGTCGCGCAGCACGCTGGCGAAGGGCAGCGGGACATTCGTCGCGGCGCCCGCGGTGAGGGCGAGGTTGACGTCCTTGAGGCCCAGGGGGAGTCGGAAGCCGGCTGGTTCATAGCGGCGTTCGGCGACCATTGCGCCGTAGCCGGCGTAGATCGGCCCGGGAAACAGTGTGCCGGTGAGCATTTCGACCAGATCGGTGGGCCGGACACCGTGGGTCTCGGCCACACTGCACGCCTCGGCCATGGACTCGATGGCGGAGGCGATCAGGAAGTTGACGCTGATCTTTGCGGCGTTGGCGTGGTGGGGGCGAGTGCCGAAATGCCAGGTGTGCCGGCCCATCGCGGACAGCAGCGGTGCTGCCTTCGTCAGCGCCGTCTCCTCGCCGGCGGCGAGAATATTCAGTTCGCCCGCGGCGGCCACTTGGGGCCGGCCGAGGACGGGCGCGGCGACGTAGCCGATGCCGTGCTCGGTGTGCAGGGCTTCGGCCTGCTCGGCGAGCGCGATCGAGACCGTCGCCATGTTGAGATGCACCGCTGCCTTCGCACCGACCAACAGCTCGGGGTCGAGCAGCAGCTGCTCGACCGCTTGGTCGTCGGCCAGCATCGAGACGACCGCCTCGGCGGCGAACACGTCAGCGAGCCGCCCGGCCGCGTCGGCGCCCTGCGCTACCAGCGCGGCGACCGGCTCGGGGGAGCGGTTCCAGACCAGCAGCCGATTGCCTGCCCGAAGCAGGCTGGCGGCCATGCCCTGCCCCATCGCGCCGAGCCCGACGAAACCAACGGTCATTCCGGTCATCGCACACTCCTCGTTGTCATCGTCAGCCGACCGACTCAACGGCGGCCGCTTGCTGGTCGAAGGCCGTGCAGCTGGGCCGATGCCGACCGAGCCAGAATCATCGTCCCCTTTGTCGGGCGCCGCCGCGGTCTATCTCGAGATGCGATTTTCGCTACCGAGCAGCTACGCCTGCGTTTCGCTCGGTGATTTCCACTACCGTGCCAGTGCGCCAACACCATCAGCGCCCGTACTGCTATCGCCTCGCCCTCGCGGCGAAGAGGTTCGGCCACTAGAGCGCGTCACCCAATGATTCCGGCTTCGCCCAGTCGGCTCGGTGTAGTTCGTACTCGACCTCGCCGTATTCGGTGCCGGGGAGCGGGTCATCGAAGTGTTGGTGAAAGGTTCGAACGTAGGTGAGTCCGGCCTTTTCCATCACCCGGCGAGACGCGATGTTGACCGCCATGGTCTGGGCCCATACCCGCCCGACGCCGAGTTGGGCGAATCCCTTCCGGATCAACGCCCGCGCTCCCTCGGTGGCGTATCCCCGGCCCCAGGCCGACCGGGCGAGCCGGTAGCCGAGTTCGACGTCGGTGCTGCTGCCGCCCTGTGGTGGCTGCAGGGCCAGCCAGCCCACAAACGCTCCGGTGGATCGCTCGACGGTGGCAAAGCGGCCGACCGAACTCTGCTGGTAATCGCGCAGGATCCTGGGTAGCACTCGGTGCTCGATCTCGCTGCGCGGTGTGGGCTCGCCGGTCAGGAACCGCATCACCGTCGGATCACTGTCCAGCCGGACCAGGTTGTCGACGTCGGCGTCGGTAAACCGACGCAACACGAGCCGATCGGTCTCCAGAAACACATCCACCAGCAAACCTCCGTAGCGACGACCGGCAGCATCCTGTCCGGAAACCGCCCAAGGGGTCCAACGTTTTTCGACCACCTACCTCCTACGGGCTACGGCGAAACCAGGGAGGTACGACCGTGGAGGTAGGGCGAACTCCGGGGGTTACCGGATAGGCGTGGGTGTACCTCGTGTCTACCGTCGTAGTTGTCATCTCGAAATGACCTTGGTCGCTTGGTGGAGAGAGGTAGCAGCGTGGGTGCGAGCATATTTCGGCGGTGCGGCCGGTACGCCATCGTCGCCGCCGCCCTGCTGGCCACGGCTGGCTGCGGCGGTAGCACGGCGACTCCGAGTACGGCGGCACCGCTGCCCGCGCAGGTCTCCGACGCGCTGTCCGACCTGGTCCGCTCTGGTCTGCCCGGCGCGCAGGCCGTCATCAGCGGACCGGATGGACAGCACACTGTCACCGCAGGTGCTGGCGACCTCACCACCGGAGCGCCCTATGCCGACCGCGCCCATATTCGAATCGGCAGCGTCACCAAGACCTTCGTCGCCACGGTCGTCCTGCAACTCGTCGCGGAGGGCACCGTCGAACTCGACGCCCAGATCGAGCGGTACCTGCCGGGTGTGGTGCAAGGCAACGGCAATGACGGCAACCGGATCACCGTGCACCAACTGCTCCAGCACACCAGCGGTCTCGCGGACTTTGCCCCCGAAGACCCCGCACACAAGCTGCCCCAGCAACTCGATCAGACGACCGACGGCAAGGCCTACCGCGACTTCACACCGGCCGACCTGGTCGGCATCGCGATGAGCATGCCGCCGCAGTTCGAGCCGGGAGCGCGATTTCAATACACCAACACCAACTACGTGCTGCTGGACATGCTGATCGAACACATCACCGGCCATCGGCTCGCCGCCGAGATCAGCAGCCGCATCCTAGAACCCCTCGCACTGCACGACACCTACATCCCGTTGGCCGGTGACACCGGCCTGCGCGATCCGCACCCGCTCGGCTACCGCAGTGTCGACGGCAAGTGGGTCGACGCCACCGACTCGGAGGCGGCGTGGGCAGGCGCTGCCGGCGCGATCATCTCCACCGGCGCCGACCTGAACCGGTTCTTCACCGCATTGGTGACCGGAAAACTCCTTCCGGCAACACAACTCGGGCAGATGGAACAAACCATGCCGATGTCGCCCTCGACAGAGATGACCTACGGTCTCGGCCTGATCCGATTTCAGATGCCTTGCGGGAAGGATGGGAAGGAAGTGAAGGAGGTCTGGGGGCACTCCGGCGGCATTCCCGGCTTCAGCACTCTGGCGATCGCCACGCCCAAGGGAACCGCGGCAACCATCAGTGTCAACACCGAACAGACCAACGACGAGTTTTCCACCGCGGTGGCCGCTATCAGTTGCGTGGTCGCCTGATCCGACAGTTGCGACCGATCACCACCCACCACAACCACGGCGAGCAAATGTGGCATCGGCGGCCCAGGTTTCCGATCCGGCGCGCCGAGCCGCCATCGTCCCTGGTCAGCGATAGCGTTGTTGATCCGACGACCCCGAAAAGAGCGGAATCGACATGCCGGAAGAAGACGATGCGGGCGAGGATCACCAGGGCCGAATGAATCGCCGGACCGCGCTCGGTGCCGGCGCTGCCGCGCTCGGCGGCGCCGGGGTGGGCGGCGCGGTGGCCGCGCACCTGTCGCAGGCCGCCAGCGAGACGGATCTGGCGATTACCAACGAGATCAACGCCAATCTCAACAACGCGCGGCACTTGTTCAAGATCACCGCTGCGGAACCGCAGCAATTCGACGGCGGCAACCTGCGCGGTGCGACCGAAGACAACTTTCCCGTGCTGTCCGGACAGAACGGCGCGGTCTACCTGGTCCGTTTGGAAGTCGGCGGCATCCGCGAACCGCATTGGCACCCCACCGCCTGGGAGCTGAACTACGTCGTTTCCGGATCCGCGAAATGGACGATCCTCGGCACGCACCTCGACGGTAGTTACCGCAACGACGTCTTCGAAGCCGGACAGGGCGATCTCGTTTTCGCGCCGCAGGGCTTTTTCCACTATTTCGAGAACGCTCGCACCGATATGCCGCTCGACGTACTCATCATCTTCAACACCAGCGTCCGCGAAGGCTCCGACGACATCGGAATCAAGGCCGCACTCAACGCCATCCCACGCGACGTGCTCGCCACCACCCTGGGCATCCCCGCCTCGGCGCTCGACGCCATACCCACCGACATCGCCCCCGTTGTCATCACCAAACGCCGCTGAACGCCGACGTGCAGCCCTACCACAACTGGGCACGGCCGAATCGAGGTACGGCAATCACCGGGCGTGCGAGCTGGTTGGTCCAGCCGACGGTGTTGCGGGTCGGTAACTGCATCCGAATAGCCGGTGTGGCGCGATCCTTGCGGGGTAGGCAATCGATCGAGAGCAGGCATCTCGTCATCACCCGTCACCGCGGTGACGGCGCCGGGCAACCGCTGCACGCTGGAAGGACATCCCGCCAAAACTAAGGAGCAGATATGTCCACCATTCACTTCAAGGAGACGACGAGCTCGACGCCCGAGCAGTTTGTCGCGGCGCTGACCGACTTCGGGCCCGGCCGCTCACAGCTGTTCGGCAACAGCACCGACCAATATCTCGAGGTGCATGCCCGGGGCCGCAACGAGGCCGACGTCACCGAGGGGTCGCGCGGCATCTGGGAACGCCTGCACTACGACTGGTCGGACCCCAATCGCGTCGTCATGACGACCACCGACTCCAACTTATGGGGCGGCCACTCGGGCCACACATACTCCTTTGCTCGCCGGCCCGACGGGAAGACCGATATGGATGTTGTCGTGGTGCGCGAGGGCAAGAACCTCAGGGGCCGGTTGCTCGGCGTGGTGGTCGGGACGGTCGGCAAGCGCGTCTTGAAGCAGGCGCTCGATAAGACCGTCAAGGCTGTCGAAGCTCGTAACACCGGCGCGGGAACGGCGGAACGTTCGTGACCTCATAACGGGCAAGAGGAGTCAGAGATGACCGCTGTTCATCACCGCTCCGCGACCGTGCAAGGCCAGAGGCTGTTCTATCGGGAGGCCGGTCCCGCCGACGCCCCGGCGATCGTGCTGCTGCACGGCTTCCCGACCAGCTCGTTCATGTTTCGCAACCTCATCCCCGCGCTGGCTGACCGATACCATGTGATCGCGCCGGATCACCTCGGGTTCGGGCTGTCCGCCGCTCCCTCGGTAGCCGAGTTCGACTACACCTTCGACGCCTTGGCCGACTTGACCGCCGGGCTGCTCGAACAGCTGCATGTGCCGCGCTACGCGATCTACGTGCAGGACTATGGTGCGCCGATCGGCTGGCGCCTTGCTTTGGCTGATCCGCAGGCCATTACCGCGATCATTTCGCAGAGCGGCAACGGCTACGACGCTGGCTTCGTGGACAGCTTCTGGACCACCGTCTGGGATTACCAGCGCGCGCAGACGCCCGAGACCGAGGCCAACATCCGCACCGCGCTGACCCTGGAGACCACGAGGTGGCAGTACCTCACGGGGGTCGCCGACGAGAGCCTGGTCAGCCCGGATACCTGGCATCACGACTTCGCGCTGCTGTCGCGGCCGGGCAATGACGCCATCCAGCTTGCGCTGTTTCGCGACTATGCGACCAATCCACCGATGTACCCGGCGCTGCACGAGTATCTGCGCCGCTGCCACCCGCCGCTGCTGGCGGTGTGGGGCAGAGGAGACGAGATCTTCGGCCCAGAAGGCGCCCGGGCATTCGCCGAGGATGTACCGGACGCGGAAATCCACCTGCTCGATGGCGGGCACTTTCTACTGGAGAGTGCTGGCGACGATGTCGCCGAACTGATCCGGGACTTCATGAGCCGCGCAACCGTCACTCGCTGACCTACGCAGAATCCCCAAGGCGCTGACCAAGAGAACGTCGAGCCCCATATCGCGCGAATTCGCCTCCAACGAGCACATCGGCCAGACGAAGGGAGAAGGCAATGGGTCTGGCATGGCAGCAAGGACCGTTGTCGGACAGGTCGGTGGGGCAGTTCCTGGTGGCCGAGCCGCTGCCGGAACGGCTGTTGTTCGCCGAACCGCTCCGCAGACGGATGCGTGTGCAATTCGGTGGGCAGTGGATGGCCGATAGCGAGGACGTCGTCCTGCTGCATGAGCCGGGCCGCTACCCGGTCGCATACTTCCCGCGCGCCGATGTTCGCGAGGGTGTCCTGGTGCCGGAGTCGCATACGACGAAACATCGCGACCTCGGAACGACGACGTGGTTCAGCGTGCACACCGCGGACGATCAGGCGCAGCGAGCCGCCTGGCAGTTCACCGACCTCCCGGCCTACGCCACCGTGTTGCGAGACCGCGTCGCCTTCGCTTGGCGGTCGATGGATGCCTTCTACGAAGAAGACGACCGCATCGTCGGCCATGCGGCTGACCTTTATCACCGCATCGATATGCGCCGGACCTCGCGGCACCTGGTCGTCCGCGACGGTGATCGGGTCGTCGCCGAGACACGACGTCCGGTCGCGGTCTACGAATCGGGCTTCGCACCCCGCTGGTATGTCCCCCGCGACGATATCGACGACTCCGCCCTGACCCCCGTGCAGGGCCAGACGTTTTGCCCCTACAAGGGCCTGGCCAGCTACTACGACATCGGGCAGCGCAAGCGTGCCGCATGGTCGTACCTGGAGGCATGGCCCGAGGTCGCCGCGGTGTCGGGGTGGGTGTCGTTCGAACCCGACATCGTCGACGTATACCTCGGCGGTAGGAAGCTCGTCCTCGAGCCCGGCCAAGTCGTCATTCCGCATGGCATCGACCGCGGTCTCGACCCCGACGAGCTGCGCGAGCGGAGTCGGATCCAGCATCGGTAGCCCTTCTGGTCATGGCTGCCCGCGGCGGGCGCGCCGTCGCTTCGCCCTGGCGGTCTCGCCCGATATTGGCAGCCAGTAGAAGGGAATGAATGCGGCGATCACGGCTAGGCCGAGAACCGGAAGCACGACACCCAGCAGGATTCCAGTTGCGATCCAAGCGAGGGCCAGTCGGAATCGCCAGGCGATGGCTCGCGCGCCGACGGGATCAATGGTGGCGGCGAGCAGCCGGTGGTTTCGACGCGCGTAGTCCCAAATGATATTGAACAGAATGGCTGCCAATTCGAAGGTGAGGCCGTGGAACACGACCGCCGTGCGCTGACCGTGTCCGTCGTGGAAGGCGTGGGCCAACACGGAGGCGGCGAACGGCAAGAACGCAATGTCCATCAGGAGCACGGTGTTCAGGAACAGCACCACCCGGTCGACACGACGGATGTGGTCGAACATGACGTGATGATTGACCCATATCTGCCCGATCAACATGAATGTGATGACGTAGGCGAGATAGGACGGCCATAGCGTGGCGAGGCCGTGGAGCAGGTGCTGGGTATCTTCCGGTACGCGGATCTCCAGGACGAGCAGAGTGACGGCGATGGCAATGACGGCATCGCTGAACGCGACGACTCGCGCCGGATCGCGCTCGGCGCCGAAGGCTGTCGAGCCGGTCTGCTCACCAACGGGTTCTGCCATTGCCCCAGTGTGCGGTACCGACCGCTGCCGAACGGGTACGGTCGACAACATCGCCGATGCCACACCGTGGCAGGAGGGAGGCGAGCGGGATGCCACGGCTACTGTCACTCAACATCGGGCTACCCAAGGACGTGCCGTGGCAGGGCCGGACCGTCCACACCGGCATCTTCAAATACCCCGTCGCGGGGCCGCTGATGGTCCGCAAGCTCAATATCGACGGGGACGGCCAAGGTGATCTCAAAGGTCACGGCGGGGAAATACGCGCCGTACTCGTCTACCAACGTCAGTCCTACGACTTCTGGCGGCACTACCTCGGACGCGACGACCTCGAATACGGCCGGTTCGGTGAGAACTTCACCGTCGACGGCCTACCGGACGACGAAGTCCACATCGGCGACCGCTATCGCATCGGTGACGCCGAATTCGAGGTGACCCAGCCCCGCGTCACCTGCTTCCGGGTCGGCATGCGCCTGGGCGAGCCCGAGATGCCTGCGCTGCTCGTCGCCCAGCACCGGCCTGGTTTCTACTTTCGGGTCATCACCGAAGGCCATGTGCAAGCCGGTGACGAGATCGTCCGTAGCCGCCTGGGTCGGCACCGAATGAGCGTCGCCACCATCGACGCGCTGCTCTACCTGCCCGATCGCGACACCGACCAACTCCGCAAAGCAGTCGACATCCCCGCGCTCAGCCCCGGCTGGCAGGCATCGTTTCACGACCTGCTCGACGCGGCGACCAGACCACCCACCACTCCACTGCCCGGTACCGAATCCGTCGGTTGGCCCGGCTTCCGGACACTGCGCGTCTCCCGCGTCGTACCCGAGAACGCAGCCGTGACGTCTATCTACCTGGAAGCCGAGGACCGCCGCCCGCTGCCCCGGCCGCAACCCGGCCAGTACCTCACCCTCCGCCTGCCCGGCGCAGCCCACCCACCACCGGTCCGCAACTACTCACTGTCCGCGGCGCCGTCCGACCGTGCGTACCGAATCAGCGTCAAGCGCGAGGCGCACGGCGTCGTCAGTACCTACCTCCACACGCGCCTCCGGGTCGGCGCTGTGCTCGAAGTCGCTTCCCCGCGAGGCGATTTCGTCCTACCCGCGGGCAACGACACCGACCCCGTGATCCTGCTGTCCGCCGGAATCGGGGTGACCCCGGTGCTGGCGATGCTGCACACACTCGCCGCCGCCCACAGCACGCGCGATATCTGGTGGGTGCATACTGCGCGCTCAGCTGCCGAGCACACCTTCGCCGACGAGGCCCATAAACTTCTGAGCTCCCTCGTCCACGGCCATGAGCACGTCTTCTATACCCGCGAAAGCTCTGGCGCGAACCTGGCTCCGGCGGTCACCGTAGGTCGCCTCGACCACGACGCCCTGGCCGCCCTCGACCTGCCCACCGCCGCGACCGTCTACCTGTGCGGCCCCGACGCGTTCATGACTGCCATGCGCGAGGCGCTCACCGAACTCGGCCTGGACGCCGCCAGCATCCACACCGAATTGTTCGGGTCACGACCGGCGATCAACCCCGGCCTCATCGGAGTCGCCCGCGCCGCCCCGCATCCAGCGCCCGGGCCCCCGGGCACCGGGCCTCGCATCACCTTTACCCGCAGCGGGCTCACCCTGCCGTGGAACGATAGATATGCCACCGTCCTCGAATTCGCCGAAGCCTGCGACATACCCACTCAATGGTCCTGCCGCACCGGCGTATGCCACACCTGCCAGACACCGATTCTCGCCGGTGCGGTCCGATACGGACCCCGACCGCTGGAACCTCCGGCACCGGGCACCGTGCTCGTCTGTTGCTCACAACCAGAGACGGACCTCATCCTGGATCTCTAGTGGGGATTTGTCCGATCTGGTTCACTGCGGTGTACCGGGTTTGGTGCAGGTGAATTGCACGACGTCGATGCGGCCGCAGCGGGCGTGGTCGGCGCATCCGGTCAGGTACCAGAGGTAGGCGTTGTAGGTGTCGGGTCCGGTGAGCTCGATGGCGCGGTCGCGGTGCTCGTGCAAGGCGTCGGCCCAATGGTCGAGGGGTGGTGACGTAGTGCGGTTCCATCGACTGCATGCCGGTGACGGCGAACCCGGCGCTGCTCGGCGGGCTCGGACCGCGATTTCTCGCCGGTCAGCGGGCCACCGCGAGGTCGAGGCTGGCCAGCAGGTCGATCACGCGTTGGTTGATATCGTCGCGGATCGGTCGCACCTCGGCCACCGGCAAACCGGCCGGGTCGTCCACGATCCAGTCTTCGTGCCGGACGCCGGGTACGACCGGGCACGAGTCGCCGCATCCCATGGTGATGATGATGTCGGCGGCCAGGATGATCTCGTCGGTCCAGGTCTTGGGGAACTCGTGGGAGATGTCGATGCCCACCTCGGCCATGGCCGCGACCGCTGCCGCGTTCAGCGCACCGCTCGGCTCCGACCCGCCGGACCAGGCCAGTGCTCGATCCTGTGCGTAATGCTCGAAGAAGCCCAGAGCCATCTGCGAACGGCCCGCGTTGAACGCGCACAGGAACAGCACCACCGGTTTCGTGTGTTCGATGCGGCCCTCCACCTTGGCCCGAGCGTGCAGCTGCTGCCGGGCGAAGCGCTCGGCCAGCAGGGGCAGATACAGCTGCACCGCCGCGCGCGCCCCGATCTGGGCGTATGAGTCGTGGAGGTAACGGTGAATCGTGTTGGCATCGAACAAGATCGTGAACTCCCGCTGCAGCCGCCGCTCGGCGCGGGCGAGCGCGGTGGCGTGCACGATATCGAGGAGTCGGTAGGCCGGGGTGATCTCGGCGTACCCGGCCTGGTTCGTCCGCTCGGGCGTAACCACATCAGTCAGGGTGACACCGGCGCCCTTCCGCGGCAACCGAACTGGGGATGAACCGGATAGAACCCGCAGATTACGACACGGCGTACCGCCGAAGAAACCCCTCGGTACGATGCGTGTCGCGAAAACCGTTAGCGCAGCAGCCTTTCGCAGGATGGCGAAGTCAATCCATCTCGACGTGCACGGACGATGGCATGCCCCACCCCGGTGCCGGGCCGGCTGGCGCGTCGATTGGTTGATGCGCCTGCTGTGTGGGTGGCGGCGGTTGCCGCTCGGTCGGAGCCGGCGCGAATACCCGCTGGTTTTACGCTGAGGGGCAGTGAATCTGCGTTGATCGGCACGGAATGTGTACTTGGTCGAAGCAGCGAGCACCGGTGGCCGACACTGCTCGGGTAGGCGCACGGTCGACCAACCTCGGAGGTCCCCATGAGGGAGCCAGCCCGCCTGTTACCCGCATTGCACAACCAACGAAAGGCGTTGTGGTGGTGGATGATTCATGACCGTTCTGGCATTGGACATCGGCCCGGCGGAATTCGCCGCGAGTCGGGTGGCCGGCCGCGTCTGCACGCGTGACATCCTGCGAATCCCGATACCGGCGAATGCGGTGTGGGACGGTTGCCGGGATCTGCTACTCGATGTCGCCGGAGACGACGAGATCGCCGCGGTCGGTATTGCCTGCGCCGGGCCGATCGACAAGTTGGCCGGAATGATCGCCCCAGCGGGAGTTCCGCAGTGGCACAGTGGATTCAACATTGTGACAGCGGTGCGGAGGCTATTCCCGGTCGCGGCCGTCGAGGTGGCGACCGACGGCCTGTGCGTGACCCTGACCGAACGAAACCTCGGCGGAGCGCACCGCTCGGAAGCAATTCTGGCCGGCGCCGGCATCCTCGGTCTGCTCGCAGCGGAACGAGTGGCACGCAACACACCACCCGGCCTAGGTGCCGTACATGTCACCGGGCACTTCCACGACCGAGCCGACTACCGCCCGGCCGGTCGAGCGATATGCGGTCGCCGCCGGCCGCGGTGAGCAAATTCCCGATCCCGCGAGTGCATCGACGCACCCTTACCTTCCAACAGGCGTGATGTACATGGCCATCAACCTCAACGAAACCGATAATCTGACAATGAAATTCCCATTCGAGGAGCTGACCCCCAACCAGCTCTCGTTCGCCGAACGTGACGAGCGGTATCGGCAGCTGCACGACTGGCCCGAACCCAGCTATCGACATCACTCCGGCCTACGGATGGTCTGGCGCTACGACGACGTGCGGGAATTGATGGAAGCGGCCCGCCCCGGCATCTCGAACGCGAAATCGTTGGAGCCGCTGGTCGGTTTCGGGCGCATTGCGGCCAATCCCCGCGCCGTCGGCCATCTCTGTCGGCATCTGGTTCCGTTGCCGGCGAAGGCGACCGCGGATCTGACCGACGGTGTCCTGCACAAACGGGTATGGGACACCTTGGCGGGCCCGGCGGGGCATTTCACAGTGCCGACGGCGCAGCGCCCGCACAAGATCGAAGAGTTGACCGAGCATTTCCACCACGCGCTGCGCACCGAACGCGACGCGAGTGACCACACCCTCGACGTGACGTCCCTGTCGATCGATTACGCGGCCCGGATCGTTGGTGCCGCGGTCGGTTTGCCGCCTGCGGACTGGCGGCATGTGGCGACGTGGAGCGGGGCCCAGTCCGGACTGCTGGGTCGGCGGATGCGCGGCCGTGAATTGGCCGAGGCGGTCGCCGGTCTCGGTCGGCTGTTCACGGTGAGCGCCGCCGCCATCGCATCATCCGGCGGACGGGATCGGATGGATGGATTGCCCGGCCGTCTGCACGCTGCCCGCATTCCCCGTCGAGTTGCCGTGTCCGCTATGGCCAACTCGCTGGCCGCGGGCGTGCATACCATCAGCGGTAGTATTCAGCAGGGCCTGCAGCGCCTGCTGAGCAATCCGGACCGGCAATGGTGGCATCTGCTCGCCGACCAGGCATCGGCGACGCACGTCGCGGCCAAGGTGCTTCAGCTCGACCCGGGTCTGGTGGCTTGGAAGCGGCATGTCGTGGGCTCGCTGACGCTGCGCAGCGGCACCGTGCTCGCGCCAGGGCCGGTCCTGGTGATGTTCGCCGCCGCCAATCGAGATCCGCGGGCCTTCCCGAACCCCTTGGATCTGCACGGCCCCGGCAAACTTCCGCTGACCTTCGGATTCGGTAAACACGTCTGCCCCGGCAAGCAGTTGGCGCAGCTCGCAGTCGAGGTGTTCCTGCGGGAATTGCGCGTTCTCGCACCGGCCGCGCGTCTGGTACCGGCGCAGCAGCCGTCTCGGGCACGCCCGTCCGACTTGCTGTTCAGCGGAGCCGACCTCATCATTGTCACCGGCTGAACCATTCGAGGTGTCGCAATGGAGTACTACGAGCTCGACATCGCGGATGTCGACGAATGGACCGAAACCGCAAACAGTTTCGTCCCGATGGATCATCGCTACCGCGAACCCGAGCGCTGGCAGGTGGCCATGACCGTCCAGCAGACAACCACCTACCGCCTACTGCGCTGGGATCAGCCCGGTGACCGGCTGGCCTTCCGCACCCCGTCGAACATCCGTCGGGTTTCGGCCGAGGACTTCTACTGGGTGGTCGTCCCGCAGCGGGGACAGTTCGCCGCGGCCGACGAGCGCGGAATGACCCAGATCGCGCCAGGGCAGGCGGCGGTGGTAGCACTGGATCGGCAGTGCCGGTTGCATATTCCCGCCTCGGTGGCCTATGGCTTCCAGGTGCCGCGCGCCGAGTTCGCGCGACCCGGCCTACAACGTCCGGTGCTCGACCTCGGCTCGGGTCTCGGCAGGATCGCCGCGGGCATGATCCGCGATCTGCATGCCGAGCGGTCCGCGCTGACCAGCCGGGAGTTCAACGCGGTCTGCGACCGGATCGCCGAGCTGCTCTGCATGATGACCGAGGGTGATAGCCGCCCACAGCAGACTCATTTGACAGAGCTCGCCGAAACCGTCCGGCAGTACGTGCGCCAGCACATCGGAGCAGCGGACCTCCGGCTGCCCGAGGCGGCGCGGGCATTGGGCTGGTCGCCGCGACAGCTGCGCACCGCGCTGCATCAGGCGGGCACCACGTACCGGGAAGTGCGCCAGGACGAAGCGCTGCGGGCGGCTCGGACCATGCTCGAAAACCCCGAGACGACAGCAACAATCGGAGAGGTCGCCGCACGCAGCGGCTTCACCCTGACCTGGTTCTCCGCCGCCTTCAAGGCACGATACGGCGAGACACCCCGAGAATTTCGCAAGCGCAGGTTGGCCGAGACGGTCCGGCCGACAGCGACTCTCGGCCCAAGTGCCGCCGCCACAGAGAGCGCTACCCGGTCACTCGCTCCATGAGCTCGGCGAGCAACCGCAATGCCCGATCCATCTCGGCTTCGGTCATCCGAGCCATACCGCAGGATGTGCTGAGGCCACCGAATGGGCGGCTGTAGTACTGCCGGGCCTGTGTCAGTGCCGTGACGATTCGTTCCGCATCGGCCTGCTCGTGCACGATGCCGGCATAGATCGGCACGTCGGTGGTCAGCTGTTCCAGTTGCCGATACATATCCGGGGTGTCGACGAGTGGCAGCACATCGGCGCCGGCGAGCGGAAGATGAATTCCTTCCAGAGTTCTGCCCTCGGGCCATGCCGCCACGATTGCATTGGCCAGCAGGACGACCGGTTCGTATCCGTTGATCTGCTTCATCCAGCTGGTGTGTTCCCAATCGCCGCGGCACAGATGGATGGTGACCCGGGCGCCTGCGGGCATACGGCGCACGAACTCGGCCAGATCCGACGCCAGTGCGACCGCCTTTGCCGCGCGTTCCTCCTGCGACTCGATGGTTTCCATTGTCACCGTGCGTCCGGGGCTCTCCAGCTGGAACACCACATCGCCGTGGAACAACCGATGGATGGCCGCGATCTCCTCCAGTGCCGGTTTGCGGAAAGACTCGTAGTGGTCGGTGACGCCGGCCGCTCCCAGAGCGAAGAAAGCGTGGTCGTAGGGGTCGATGATATTCGCTTGATAGGGCTTCTGTTCGCCGTGCTCGTGGATCATGCGGTCCAGAATCGGTTTGGCCGCCTCGGCCTGCTCGAAATAGCCCAGCAACACAGGAGGGATCTCGAGTTCAGCTTCGCCCCGGTACTCGTAGCTCGGCATACCTTCGTATCCCAGCTCGATATTTCCGTTGTCGACTTTCGTCATGCCCGGAAGTGCGAAGGTGGCACGCAGGCGCGGCATGATCCAGCTGGGAAAAGCCGTGTCTCCCTCCGGAAATGAGGGCAGATAGTGCCACAGCGATTCGAATTTCCGCATCGCCGTCTGGCGTGTCGGAGCGTTGGCGCTGCCCACCAAATAGGTTACTGGAAGAGAAAGATTCGTCACCGTTGGCCGTCCTTTCATCCATGCGGTGCGGGGAACTCTAGCGACGGAACAGGGCAGTGACGGTTCCGAGTGTTCTCGCTGGTGGGGACTCGTGATGCACCGGCTGTTCCCACCATCTGCATCGCTGCCCGGCTTTGTTTTTGTGCCGTCGAATTCTGTTGCGAGGCAGGAGCTGTGGATTTGCATGGCGAGGCCTGCGTCAGCCGTCGACACTGACCTGGCACAGCTCGCCCCAGCCGTCGATCAGCAGCCGATCAGGTCAGGCAAGTCTGCTCTGGCGCTTTCGTACGGTCGCGGCGGGTCGGCGATCAGCGAGAATTGGAGTACATCGTGGCCGATCTCTTGCCGTTCGTAATCGCCGGAATTGTATCCGGCTCGGTTTATGGGCTGGCCGCAATGGGTTTGGTGCTCACCTATAAGACGTCGGGAGTGTTCAACTTCGCCCACGGCGCTATGGCCACCGTGTCGGCGTATGCGTTCTACACGTTGCACGTCATCGATGGTGTTGTATGGCAACTCGCCCTGGCGATTTGTGTGCTCGGGATCGGTCCGGCCATGGGCTTGGCACTGGAATTGTTGTCCCGCATTGTCGACCGGGCGACATTGGAGCTGCGGATCGCCGCGACGGTCGGCATTCTGCTGGTTGTCCAGGCGGGGGTGACTCTGTACTTCGGGCAGACGGCGACGCGCATCGTTCCGATCTTCCTGCCCCAGGGTGGATTCGCCGCCTTCGGTGTGCGGGTGCAGTGGTCGGATGTGGCAACGTTCGGCGTCGCGGTACTCGCGACCGCCGCACTATCGGGCGCGTTGCGGTTCACCCGAGGCGGCATTGCGATGCGCGCGGTCGTCGGGAATGCGGCCTTGCTCGATCTGGCCGGGACGAGCTCGGTGCGCACGCGACGATCGGCCTGGTGCGTCGGCACTGGTTTGGCATCGCTGTCCGGGGTGCTGTTCGCGCCGTTGATTCCGCTCGATCCCATGCAGTTGACGTTGTTGGTGATCCAGGCGTTCGGCGCGGCGGCCATCGGCCGATTCACCAGTCTGCCTTGGAGTTTCGGCGGTGGACTGCTCATCGGGGTGCTCGCCGCGTTGGCTACGCATTACTTCACCACCGGGCTCGCCGCCGGAATCCCCGCCGCACTGCCGTTCTTGGCGTTGTTCCTCGTATTGCTGATCATGCCGCGTCGCTACCTGTTGGACCGGGATCGGGTGGTCCGGCGGATTCGGTCCGGTTGGACTGCTCCACCGGTGTTGCAGGGCGCGAGTGGGGTCGCGGTGTTGGTTGTGCTCGGGCTGGTTCCGCTGTTCGCGGGCATCCACTTGACGGATTGGACTGTGGCGCTGGCGATGACGCTCGTCTTTCTGTCGCTCGGTCTGTTGGTCCGTACGTCCGGTCAAGTTTCTTTGTGCCATATGGCTTTTACCGCGATCGGAGCCTGCGCGTTCTCGCACCTGGCTGTCGATCGGCAGTTGCCGTGGCCACTTGCGCTCATCGGCTGCGGACTGGTGGTCGTACCGATCGGTGCGGTCTTGTCGATTCCGGCCATTCGCCTCAGCGGCCTATATCTGGCATTGGCGACCTTCGGATTCGGCGTCGTAGTTCAGATGATGTTCTACAGCGAGCCCTACATGTTCGGCACCAGCGGTCTTGGCCTGAAAATGCCGCGCCCCAGCGTATTCGGACTCGATTCCGACGCGTCGTTCTACCGTCTCGTGCTGGTGCTGGCCACGGTGGGCACGCTGACTGTGGTGGCGTTGGACAAGAGCAGGCTCGGCCGATTGCTTCGGGGGCTGGCCGAATCGCCGATCGCGCTGCGGACCAATGGTGTCACAGTCGAAGTCACCCGCGTTCTCGTCTTCTGTGTTTCGGCATTTCTTGCCGCAGTGGGGGGCGCACTCGCTGGTATGGCCCAGACCACCGCCTCGGCGGCAAACTACCAGCCGCTGCTATCGGTTACGTATTTCGCGGTCATTGTCATCGTGGTGGGCCGGGAGCCGTGGTATCCGCTGCTGGCCGCGGTAGCTCTCATCCTGGTGCCGTCGTATCTCCATGTCGCCGGGATGTCGCTGTGGCTCCAGCTGCTGTTCGGCATCCTGGTGGTGCTGCGTGCTGCCACCGCGAGCCGCCTCGACGTGCCCGGCTCGATTCGATCCTGGCTGGACAACGCATTTCGCCGCAACCGGTCCTCGGTGGTCCGCGCGGCGGAACCCACCATCGAGCAGCCCGCAATGGTGCTGGATGTCCATGATCTTTCGGTTCGCTTCGGCGGGGTAGTGGCCGTCGATGGCCTCTCGTTCGACGCGCGCACCGGGCGGATCACCGGACTCATCGGCCCTAACGGCGCGGGCAAGACCACCACGTTCGATGCCTGCACCGGTCTCGTCCAGGCCCACGCCGGCGAGGTGCGACTGCAGGATCTGATGATCGGCCGAGCCTCGACCGCGCGCCGCGCGCGGCTGGGCATCGGGCGAACCTTTCAGCAGACGGAACTGTTCGACTCCCTTACCGTCGCCGAAAACGTCGCGATGGGTGCCGAAGGTCCACTCGCCGGGGCAAACCCGCTGGCCCAACTGGTCTCGGCCCACGGACAAGTCCGGCGGGTGCGCACCGCGACGGCCTCCGCGATGGCATTGTGCGGTATCGAATCCATTGCCGATTCTCGCGTCGGTGCACTGTCCACCGGGCAACGAAGACTGGTCGAGCTCGCCAGATGTCTTGCCGGGCCGTACCGGATCCTCTTGCTCGACGAGCCGAGTGCGGGCCTCGATCGCGCGGAAACCCTGTGCTTCGGGCAGATCCTGCGGCAGATCGTCGCCGCACGTGGCGTCGGAATCGTTCTGGTAGAGCACGACATGTCGCTGGTGCTCGAGATCTGCGAGGAGATCTTCGTACTCGACTTCGGTCGCCTGATCTTCCGCGGCTCGCCCGCGCAGGTGCGGGCGTCGGAGGTAGTGCAGCATGCCTACCTCGGCGAGCCGGTCACCCACGAACGCCGGATGACGGAGCCCGTCGCATGACCGGCACCGACTATGCGCTCGAATTGCGCTCGATCACTGCGGGATACGGCACGACGATCGTGCTGCACGACGTCGACCTCGCGGTTGCCCCTCGGTCGGTCGTGGCGCTGCTCGGGCCGAACGGCGCCGGAAAGTCGACGCTGCTGCGGGTGGCCTCCGGCCTTCTTCGGGCGCGATCGGGAACGGTATCAATAGGCGGGGCCGATCTGACCCGCGCTCGTCCGGTGCGCCGCGCCCGCGCCGGCCTGTGCCTGATCCCCGAGGGCCGGGGTGTATTCGCGGACTTGACGGTCCGGGAGAACCTGCGCCTGCTGACGCCGCCGTGGTGCCGCGTCAGCGCAGACGACGTGCTCGATGTTTTTCCCGCGCTGCGGGCGAAGCTCGATCAACAGGCGGGCTCGCTGTCCGGTGGACAGCAGCAGATGCTGGCACTGGGGCGCGCCTGGCTGGCCGATCCATCGGTTGTCCTGCTCGACGAGGTGTCCATGGGCCTGGCTCCGCTGGTCGTGGACGAGATCTTCACGGCGCTGGGCGAATTGCGCACCGGCGGCTCGGCGATTGTGCTGGTCGAGCAGTATGTCGACCGCGCCATGACGATGGCCGATCACGTGGTGCTGCTCAACCGCGGCACCGTCGCGTTCGCCGGGCCCGCCGCAGATATCGACCGAAATGCCGTGCTGCAGAACTATCTCGGCATCGACGGCAGCCACACAGACTTGCCGGCGTTGCCGGCAGGACACCCACCCGGAACCGCGGCCGGGCGATGGGCGTAGCGAATCGAATGCTCGGTATCCGTACAGGAGTGGAGTAATGAAGAAGACAAGGTTTCTGTGGTGGGCCGCGCCGGTGCTGGCGGCGGCGCTCGCGCTCACGTCGTGTTCCGCCGACTCGACCAGCGGTGGGCCCGAATCCGTTGGCCCGGCGCGGGTTTCCGACGGTGGGCTGAAGGGCGACCCGATCCTCATCGGGTCGATCTGCAGCTGCACCGGCCCGGCCGCCGCGTCGGTAGGACATGCCAGCGATGTGCTGCAGGCCTGGGCGTCGTGGGTCAACGATCGCGGCGGAATCAATGGGCACCCGGTCAAGCTCGTCTCATACGACGACGAGCAGAATCCGACAACAGCGCTGGCCGTCGCGAAGAAGCTGGTCGAACAGGACAAGGTGGTCGCAATCGTCGGCCAGACCAGCCTGGTCAGTTCGAGTTGGCAGAACTACGTTGACAGCAAGGGCATCCCGGTCATCGGCGGACAGCCGGTCGATGCCCCGTTCATTACCGATCCGAACTTTTTCGCCTCCGGAACTACGTTGCCGGTGCTGATGCTGGGTGAGGTGGCCCAGGCCAAGCAGGCGGGCGCGAAGACCCTCGGCGTCTACTACTGTGCCGAAATCCCGGTCTGCGAGCAGCTTCCACAGATGCTGAAACCGATGGCCGAACAGGCCGGTCTGGGATTCTCGGCGGAGAAAGTCGCGATTGCCGCGCCGAACTACATCGCTCCCTGTCTGGCATTCAAGGACAAGGGGGTCGACGCCGTATTCCCCGGCGTGTCTGTCGAGGCGATTTCGCGCATCGCGGCATCGTGTGCGCAGCAAGGCTACAAACCGATTCAGGCTCCGACCGGCGTGAGTCTGCAGCGAGCGTGGGCCACGGACCCGAACTTCGAGGGCAGTATCTTCGCGGGCTCGAACGCGCTGTACACCGATGACTCGATTCCGGCCATCAAGGACTTCGGCGACGCCCTCGACAAATACATTCCGGGCCTGCGGGGGAGTGGGGACTTCAGCGCGCCGCTGCTGTGGCCGTGGGCAGGCGGGCAGTTGTTCCTGGCGGCGGCCAAAGCAGCCAACCTCTCCCCGTCTTCGACGAGCGCGGATGCGATCAAGGGCCTGCGCGCTTTGCGCGAGGAGACCCTCGACGGCCTCGCTCCGCCACTGAGCTTCACGGAAGGCCAACCGGGGTTCCCGATGTGCTACTTCACCGGGAACACCAAAGGCGGTGTATTCCACTCCGCCAACGGTGGTAAGCCGACGTGCATCGATCAGGCCACTGCCGCTGCGCTGATGAAGGCACTCACGCCGGCATAGCCATCCGACCCCGTCATCGGCGAGGCGGTGCCGATCCGCCGCCTCGCCGATGCATGCCTCGACCAATTCGACGATCCGACCCCGAGTTATGTTCTTGCGCCTCGGAATTCGTTTACCGGGCACAAGATACCGATTCGCCGGGCCAGCCATCCGTTCGCGATCGACACTGACCCGGCACGCACTCACACGATCTGTCGTGCCACCTGTCGATCACACCATTGGAGCCGACATGACGGAATCTGCCATCCAGCTGCCCACCCCTGGCGAGACGGTCTTACAGACCTATGAACGCATCCGCGAGCGCGGTCCGATCGTTCCCATCGAATTTCCTGGCGGCGTTGCGGTCTGGGCGGCGGTCAGTCATCGCGCCGCCAGTGAGCTGCTCGCCGGTGACGGAACGCTCTTCAGCAAGAATGCCAAGAACTGCCCGGCACTGCATGACGGCACCATCCCGGCCGATTGGCCGATGCGCACCCTCACCGACATGGACCACATGCTCAACAAGGACGGCGAGGATCACCGACGGCTGCGCAAGACGATCAGCAAGGCATTCACACCCGCCAGAGTGGCTGCGCTCGAACCTCGTATCCAGCGAATCACCAACGAACTCATCGATGCATTCCCCCTCGACAACGGCCCGGTCGATCTCGTCTCCGCGTTCAATACCCCGCTCCCGGTGCGGGTGATCTGCGAGCTGTTCGGGGTTCCCGAAGACGAACAAGAACTGATCCGGGACTGGACCACCACGCTCGTATCGCATACCAGCACCGCCGACCAGATGCAGACAGCGATGCAGGCGATGACCGTGTATCTCGCGGAGTTGATCGAGCGCAAACGGCGCGCGCCCGGCGACGATCTCACCACGGCGCTGCTCGAGCCCGACGGGAGTGGCCTGACAACCGACGAGATGGTGAGCATGCTGTGGTTGGCGATCGCGGCCGGGCACGAGACAACCGTGCACCTGCTCGGCAACGCGATCATCACGCTGTGCACCCACCCCGATCAGCTCACCAAGGCCCAGGCCGAGGACCGGTGGAGCGATGTCGTGGAGGAGGTCCTGCGCTACCGCTCGTCGGTGTTCACCGTCAATCTCCGCTATCCGCTGCAGGATGTCACGATCGCCGGAGTCGATATTCCCGCGGGTGCGCTCATCACGTGGTACGGCGGAGTCGGCCGGGATCCGGAGCACTATCCCGATGCCGACACCTTCGATATCGACCACGACCACCGCGATCAGCTGGCCTTCGGCCGCGGGCCGCATGTCTGTCTCGGCGCGCCCCTGGCCCGGCTGGAGATCCGTATCGCATTGGCCACACTCTTCAGCCGGTTCCCCGAGTTGAGCCTGGCCTGCGATCCCGAACAGCTCCCGTACCCGCCCCAGTTCATGACGTCCGGACCGCTGTGCCTCCCAGTGCATTTGAAACCCATTGCGTGAAGTCGGCGTCCCGGTCGCACACATGGAGTCGTGGCCCGGTGGAGGCATCGAGGCGGCCCTCGCTGAGGGCGCAGCGGTGGCCGAACTCGGGGCCGATGTCGGTCTCATCGGCGGGGCCGCCGCCACGACTGCCGGACAGCTAGGAATTTGCTCGACGGCGAGGGACAATATTGCGGGATGAGTGTTCCAGGGTGATCTGTCATCTTCGACAGATCACTTCGCCCACCGAGCGAGTGGCGAAACTGACGACATGCACCGAGACGGACAGCACCCGAAAGGGCTTAGTGTTTCCGCGCTGGCGGCGGTAGCGAACCCGTCGTACTCGCGAATCGACACGTGGAATCTGCTCGATGACGCGTGCCGTCGGCTCGCCGATGTCAACCGGGCCGGGCTGGACACCACCCACGAAGCCGCCCGGGTGCGGCGCCTCCTCGATCGTCTCGGCGCCTACGAGCGGTACTGGCTGTACCCGGGCGCGGCGAGACTGGCCGCATTTCGCGGATATGTCGCCGATCTTGCAACGGCGCGGCTCACCGAGGAGGTGTCGCTGGCCGTGCGCCTGCTCTCCGAGTACGGCGACGGTGCGGCGGTATTCGACACCTCCGTGCCGTTGGCCGATCAGGAACTCGTGGCGCGGGCAAAACAGCAAAAGTTCTTCACCGTCCTGCTCGGTGACGATTCCCCGCCCGAGGCTCCCGAGAGCCTGGCGGAGAGCCTGCGGGCGCTGCGCGACCCGTCCGACGATGTGCGGTTCGAACTGCTCGTCGTGTCGAGCATCGAGGACGCCATCACCGCGGTCGCGTTGAACGGCGAGATTCAGGCGGCGATCATCCGGCATGACCTGCCACTTCGTTCACCCGACCGGGTGCCGTTGATGACCACACTGCTCGGCGCCAACGACGACGTGGTGGTGACCGACCGCACCCAGAACTGGGTCGAATGCGGCGAGTGGATCAGGCAGCTGCGGCCGCATATCGACCTGTATCTGCTCACCGACGAGTCGATCGCCGCGGAGACCGAAGCAGAGCCGGACGTCTACGACCGCACGTTCTATCGCCTCAACGATGTCACCGACCTGTACAGCACGGTGCTCGCCGGCATCCGGACCCGGTTCGCCACACCGTTTTTCGACGCCCTGCGGGCCTATGCGGCCGCGCCGGTCGGCCAATTCCACGCCCTTCCCGTCGCGCGTGGCGCCAGCATCTTCAACTCCAAGTCGCTGCAGGACATGGGCGAGTTCTATGGCCGCAACATCTTCATGGCCGAGACGTCGTCCACCTCCGGCGGGCTGGACTCACTACTGGACCCACACGGCACGATCAGGACGGCAATGGACAAGGCCGCGAAGACATGGTGTGCCAATCAGACGTACTTCGTCACCAACGGAACATCCACCGCGAACAAGATCGTCGTGCAAGCCCTGACCCGGCCGGGCGACATCGTGCTGATCGACCGCAATTGCCACAAGTCGCACCACTACGGCCTGGTGCTCGCCGGGGCGTACCCGATGTACCTGGACGCCTACCCGCTCGAGCCGTTCGCGATCTACGGAGCGGTATCCCTGCACACGATCAAGAAGGCGCTGCTGGACCTCGAGGCGGCCGGACAATTGGACCGGGTGCGCATGCTGCTGCTCACCAACTGCACTTTCGACGGCGTCGTCTACAACCCCCGGCGCGTGATGGAGGAGGTCCTGGCGATCAAGCCGGACATCTGCTTCCTGTGGGACGAGGCGTGGTACGCATTCGCGACCGCCGTGCCGTGGGCACGGCAGCGGACCGCGATGGTTGCCGCCGAGCAACTCGAATCGACATTGTCCTCGCCCGGGTACGCCGAGGAATACCGGACGTGGCGTGCGTCGATGCAGGGCGTCGACCGCGCCGAATGGAGCAACCATCGGCTGCTTCCCGACCCTGGGCGCGCGCGGGTGCGCGTATACGCGACCCATTCCACCCACAAGTCGCTGTCGGCGCTTCGGCAGGCGTCGATGATCCACGTCCGCGACCAAGATTTCCGAGCTCTGGTCCGAGAGGCGTTCGATGAGGCGTTTTTGACCCACACCTCGACCTCGCCGAACCAGCAACTCCTGGCGTCATTGGATCTGGCGCGTCGGCAGGTCGACATCGAGGGCTTCCAGCTGGTCCGGAACGTCTACGATATGGCGCTGGTCTTCCGTCACCGCGTCCGCAAAGACCGGCTGATCGGCAAGTGGTTCCGCATCCTCGATGAGGCCGACCTGGTGCCCGACGAGTTCCGGGCCTCTGAAGTCAGCTCGTACCGACAGGTCAGGCAGGGCGGCTTGGCAGAGTGGAACGAGGCGTGGCGCTCGGATCAGTTCGTGCTCGACCCGACCCGGGTCACCCTGTTCATCGGCAAGACCGGCATGAACGGGTACGAGTTCCGCGAGAAGATCCTGATGGACCGGTTCGGCATCCAGATCAACAAGACCTCGATCAACAGTGTGCTACTGATCTTCACGATCGGCGTCACCTGGTCGAGCG
This sequence comes from Nocardia sp. NPDC005998, assembly GCF_040614395.1. Taxonomy (NCBI): domain Bacteria; kingdom Bacillati; phylum Actinomycetota; class Actinomycetes; order Mycobacteriales; family Nocardiaceae; genus Nocardia; species Nocardia sp. NPDC005998. Next base: position 91,500 of record NZ_JBEXUI010000022.1, read on the forward strand.
TGCACTACCTGCTCGACGTGCTGCGCCGAGTGGCTACCGACTTCGAGCGCAGCCAGAGCGCGGCCGGTAAGGCCGATCACGCCCTGCAACAGCGTCGGGTCGACGAGATCACCAAGTATCTGCCGGCACTGCCCGACTTCAGTGAGTTCGACAGCACATTTCGTCCCGACGGCGCCAGCTCGTTCGGCGATATGCGATCGGCCTTCTACGCCGGGTACGAGGAGTCCGACCGCGAACATGTCCTGCTCGGCGACGCCGGGCGGCGGCTCGCCAAGGGGAAGACCCTGGTATCCACCACCTTCGTCGTCCCTTACCCGCCCGGCTTCCCAGTGCTGGTCCCCGGCCAGGTGCTCTCGCGGGAGATCCTGTATTTCCTGGCCGAACTCGACGTCAAGGAAATTCACGGATACAACCCCGACCTCGGGTTGTCGGTCTTCACCGAGGCCGCGCTCGCGCGGCTGGCCGCGGGTCGGCACACAAGTACCGCAGCGGCCGACGGTGCGCCGAAGGCGGCTCCGGCGTCGGCCACCGTCGGGTTCGGGGTCTCGTAGGCGTCCAGCAGAGCGGCGAATTGCCGTGGCGGCCGACCATGACGATGCCCATCGCGCACTCGCCATGAACTCGGCGCCGGCACGCCGCGCCGAACTGGTAGAACTTCCCACGCGCCCAAGAGGTTTCGGCAGCGCGTCGCGCAAGGGCGCGATGGAGAGTGTTCTCAGCAGGTCGATGATGTACCTTCGACCGGCTGTACTCGGTGGCGGTCAGACCCCGCCGCAAGATCCGGGCGTCGAGTTCGCGGCCAGCACGTTCGATTTCCCTGATGCGAGCGAACTTTTGGTGGCGCCGCTCTGAGGTCCCTTTCTTGCCCCAGTGCGCGGCATCCAATTCGTACTGCAAAACCCGGTCTCTTGTGCCTTGACCGACGCAGGACGGGATGCTGTCGCGTGGATCGACGAGAGCGTAGACATAATGCTGCAGGTGATCGGCGATCTCGCCGCGCAAACGATCAGTCATCATGTGAACATCACCTTTCTGCGGCCCACCGGGCTCGGCGAGTGCATGTGGTGTGCAACATCTTCACCTCCCATCCCGCGCTGTCTCTGGGCGCCGGATCGTCTGATCGATTGTGATGCACAAAGATGCGGATGCGATGTCCCGGATAGTTCGCCGCTGGCAGCTAGATGCCACGCAGGTATCCGGTGTCGCATTCGACGCTAAGTTGAATTCAACCGATTTCGAACTCTTCGATCGGTTCATTCAGAAAGGAAACAGTCGATGCCCGTTCTGGCTGCTGGCGAAAAAGATCAGATCAAAGAAACCGTCTGCACGATCCTCGAACTCGAGCCGGAAGAAGTCACCGACAGTAGCCTGTTCAAAGACGACCATGGCGCTGATTCGTTGCTGGCCATCGAAATCCTCGCGCAGCTGGAACGCACCTTCAAGATTACGATCGATCAGTCCGAACTCGAGCGTCTGGTCAACCTCGAGGGTGTGTATGCCGTTGTCGAGGAGGCGAGGGCGGCCTGAGGACGGGAGCGCCATGAGTGCAACCGGCAATCTTTCGGGGCGCAGTGTTGTAATTACCGGCCTCGGTGCTGTTACGAGTGTGGGTATCGGTGCCGATGAATTTCTCGATGCATTGCGCGCTGGTCGTCATGGCGCCGCCCCGATCGCGGCGTTCGATACCACAGGATATCCGAAAACAATCGGGTGTGAGGTTTCAGATTTCGCTCCGGAACAATGGCTGGGTGCGCATCGGGCCGAAGAACTTGGGCGGGCGACGCAATTCGCGGTCGCCGCGGCCCGAATGGCTTTAGCAGACGCCGGTGTCGGCGAGTGTCGATTGCGCAATCGTCGCGGACTGGTCGCCGTCGGCACAACTGACGGCGAATCGCGTGATCTCGATCGGATGATGCAGAGCTGGCTCGACGATGGTCCGGACGGCATGGAACCCGAGCTTGCCCGCCGAATCCCGGTCAGCCGCCTGTCGACCAGCGTGGCCCGCGAGCTGACGTTGACCGACGTGGAGGCCGTCAGCATCCCCACTGCGTGCGCGGCTGGCAATTACGCCATCGGATATGGCGCAGATGCTGTTCGCAGCGGGGATGTTGAATTCGCACTGGTGGGTGGGGCGGACGCGGTGTGCCGGAAAACCTTCTCCGGCTTCTATCGGGTCGGCACAATCGCGGCCGAGCGATGTCGGCCGTTCGATGCCGATCGAGACGGAATTCTGACCGGTGAGGGTGGCGGCATGCTTTTTCTGGAGTCTTTGGATTCGGCACTCGAACGCGGGGCGCGAATTTATGCGGAGATTCTCGGATACGGTCTCAACTGCGACGGCAAGCACCCCGTGGCACCGGATCTCGACAGCTTCGGTCGCTGTATGATGTTGGCGCACGAGGATGCCGGTATCAGGCCCCAGGATATTGATTTCATTTCCGCTCACGGCACGGGCACCAGAGCGAACGATGTAACCGAAGCGGGCGCAATCCGCCACGTATTCGGCGAGTGCCCGCCACCGACTACATCGATAAAATCGATGATCGGTCACGCTATGGGCGCTGCCAGTGCGCTGGCTGCGATCGCGTGCTCTCTGGCTATTACTAACGGGTTCATTCCGCCGACTGTGAATCACCGCCACACGGATCCCGATTGTGCACTCGATGTAGTTCCCAACCGCGCTCGCCCGGCCGATCTGCGGGTGGTGCAGAACAATGGTCTGGCGTTCGGCGGTAATAATGCCGTGCTGATCCTCGGCCGTTACGGGGAGTGATCATGTCCGCAGGCGAACATGGTCGGCGCCCACGGAGAAAGGAAGCGAGAACCCGATGACATTGGTGTTCTCCGGCTGGTCGGTGTTGTCTCCATTCGGAGTGCGCGTACAGGAATTCCAGAGCGGAATCCGATCGGGAATTTCGGCATTACGCGCTGTCGACTCCGGCCAGGACCGTCTCCCGATTACGCGGGTCGGGCTGGTCAGCGATTTCGATGTGCGAGAAACGCTGGGCGCCAAAGGCACTCGGACGATGGACCGGGTTACCGGCCTCGCCGTCGAGGGAGTCCGACAGGTACTCGATGAACTGCCAGGAGTGGGCCACGGTGCGGAGACGGCATTGGTCCTGGGCACTACGACCGGCAGCCTGCGCAGCATGATGGAGTTCGTCAAGGATTCTTACGTCCAGGACAAACCGTTCCAGGTCGATCCCGCTCGATTCCCCAATGCGGTGATGAATCGCGCGGCTGGGCAGTGCGCGATCTGGCACGGGTTGCGTGGACCCAACGCGACTATCGCAGGGGGACGCGCGGCTGGGGTGTCGGTGCTGCAGTACGCCGCGCGGCTCTACCACCGCGATCGAGCCCGCATGGTGTTGTGCGGGATGGCCGAGGAATTCTCACCGCATCGCGCGTGGGTGGAGTATCTGGCCGCGGAGCGGCTGGATCGTCCTCTTGGGGAGGGCTGCGCGGTGTTCGTTCTGGAGCCGCGACAGTCCGCACTCGCTGCCGGTCGCAACGTGCTTGCAGATCTGGTCCGGGCGGAACAGGGAGTGTGGGGGGCCGGCGCCCCGGTGCGCGATGTGCTGGCGCGGCTGTTGCGTTCAGCGCTGGATGTCTCCGGCGTGGGGGCCGACGAGGTGTCGCTCACGGTGGTCGCCGGTGCCCCCGGAACCGATCCGTGGGAGGGGTTCTCCGCCGGTGAATCCGCGGCGGTGCGGGACGTGCTGCCTCGCACGGAGATTCGTTCGATCGCCGATCTGGTCGGTGATTGCGGGGCGGCGACCGGAGGGTTTCAGCTGGCGACGCTTCTCAGTGCCGATTACTCGGCTGACCAACCGTATTCCTTGCTCACATCGGTCGATCTGGACGGCGCGGTCGGATGCGTATTGATCCGCCGATGTGAGCCACGAGGGGAGACTCGATGAGCAGTAACCCGATGAGCAATGCCGAAGTTCGGCCCGTCGCCTTGGTGACCGGAGGTTCCCGCGGTATCGGCCGCGCGGTGGTTACTCGTCTGGCAGCGGACGGATACGACGTGGCATTTTGCTACTGGTCCCGGTCCGACGCGGCCGAATCCTGTGTCGGCGAGGCCGAGGCGGCTGGTGCGCGGGCGGTAGCCACCCAGCTCGACGCGGCGGATGCGGATGCGGTGCGGGCATGGGTCGACACCACCGAACGGGAGCTGGGACCAATCGACACGCTGGTGACCTCGGCCGGGATCGTACGTGACAGCCCCATGATGCGGATGTCGGAAGCCGATTGGCACACAGTGATAGATGTCAATCTTTCAGGTGCCTTCTCGGTATGCCGTGCGGTCATCTTCCCGATGCTGAAGCGGCGCGCGGGCAGTATTGTCACCATTTCCTCCATCTCCGGGATTCACGGAAACGTCGGGCAAGCCAACTATTCCGCCGCCAAGGCGGGCATCATCGGGATGACCAAGGCCATGGCGAAGGAAGTGGCGCGTTTTGGAGTGCGCGCCAACGTCGTCGCGCCCGGCTTCATCGATACCGATATGACCTCAGTGCTCGACCCCGAACTGCGTGAGTCGGCGCTGGGTCGAATTCCATTGGGACGGTGGGGAACTGCCGAGGAAGTGGCCGACATGGTGAGTTTTCTGTGCTCACCGCGCGCGGCCTACGTCACCGCGGGTGTCTTTCAGGTGGATGGGGGAATGTCGCTGTGAAGGCCGAACCGAAGTTCTACTTCTCATTGCGCAGCCCCTATTCGTGGCTAGCGTTGGAAGAGTTGATGTCGCGGCATCGCGATCTCGCGCAATCGTTGACATGGGTGCCGTTCTGGGATCCTGACCGCACCATGCTGGCCGCCCTGCAACAGGCCGGCGGCGGCTTCTGCTACGCGTCGATGTCACGGGAGAAGCATCTGTACATCCTGCAGGACGTGCGGCGCGCGGCGACCGCCCGCGGACTGTCCTTGATCTGGCCAGTCGATCGCAACCCGTGGTGGGAGGTTCCGCACCTGGCATGTCTGGCCGTTGAGCGAGAGGGCCGCATGCCCGAACTCGCGGTGGCGTTGACCCGCGCCCGGTGGTGCGAGGGGCGCGACATCTGCGACCCCGAGACAGTCGAGGCGGTCGCCTGCGACCTGGGACTCGACGGTGCCCAGATGGTGGCGTCGGTGTCGACTCCGCAGGTGCGCGCTGCCGCGGTGGAATCTCTACTGGCGGCCTACCAGGACGGCGTCTTCGGTGTGCCGTTCTTCGTGCGGGGGGTCAACAAATTCTGGGGTGTGGAACGGTTGGACGCCTTTGCGTCCTCGATGGGGGCACAGCCCGCCGAGTCGGCCGACTTCACCGTCCCGTTGCCGGTCGGTGGCGATATGGGTCATGCCGGTGGCTGCGGCTGAACCGGCGGTCTGGGACGCGATCGTTGTCGGTGCGGGGATCGGGGGGCTGGTCTGTGCTGGGTATCTAGCGGCCGCTGGCCGTCGGGTCCTGGTCGTAGAGCAGCACGATGTCGCGGGCGGCAACGCCCATGTGTTCCGTCGTCGCCGCGCCTACGAATTCGATGTCGGCGTGCATTACCTCGGTGATTGCGGACCGGATGGGATCGTGCCGGCGATCCTGCACGGCTTGGGTGTGAGCGATCGGGTCCGCCTGCGGCCCATGAACTTTGAAGGATTCGATCGCATCGTGTTGCCCAGTCGGATCATCGATGTGCCGGTGGGTTGGGCCGCCTACCGGCACCGGCTGCGCGCCGCGTTGCCCGAGGAGGGCGCCGCGATCGCGGCCTGCACAGATGTTTTCGAGGCGATCGGTGCGATCATGCGAGCCACCCTGATTGCACCGGAAGATGTGGCGGGCCTGGCAAGGCGTTACCCAGGCGCACTGGCGTGGAGCCGTCGGCCGCTGGCCCGATTGTTCGACGAATATCGGCTCTCACCGTTGGCACGAACCGTGCTGTCGGCGCAATCCGGCAACTATGGCGCCGCTGCGGCGCAGGTCACGGTCGCCACGCACGCCAGCGTGATGGATCACTACCTGCGTGGGGCCTACTACGTGGACGGTGGCGGCCAGACCCTGGTCGCGGCGCTGGTCGAGATGATCGAAGCGCACGGCGGGCAGGTACGTACGCGAACCGGGGTGCGTGCCATCCACACCGACGGTGGCGTCGTATCCGGGGTGAGTTTCGAAGACGACGAGCGCGTGTATGCGGCCCTGGTGATCTCCAATGCCGACTTCCGCCGGACGGTGCTCGATCTCTGCAGCGACACCACGGGCTTCTCCGAACAGGTGGTGCGACGAACACGAACAGCGCGAATGCGCAATGCGTGGGCCATCCTGTATCTCGGGCTGGCCAATGAGCCGCAAGGGCTGGACGGTGCCAATCTGTGGTGCTTCGACCACGAGGACATCGACGAGGCCTACCGGCGATTCGATGACAGGACCGGCGGAGCGCCGTTTACCTTCATATCCTGCGCCTCCGCTCGTCCGGCGCAGCGGCCGTGGGCATGCCCGCCCGGACATGCCAGCGTCCAGGTCATGGGGCCGTGCCCAGCGCCGATGTTGAGGTGGGGCAGCGACATTCGCTACCGCCGCGATCCGCGATACCGGTCATGGAAACAGCACCTGACCTCCGAGTTGCTGATCGCCGCCGAGAAGGTGATGGGACCGATCTCCGGCGACATCGTGCACCTGGAGACGGCGACCCCACTGAGCCATCAGCGCTATACCCGCTCCAGCGGGGGGACCCCCTATGGTTTAGCCGATTGGGGTGGGATGGCGAGTCGACCGGAAACGGCCACCGCCGTGGCGGGCCTACACGTTGTCGGGCAGAGCACCCGTTACGGTAGCGGCATTGCCGGCGCAGCGGTGAGCGGAATCCGTTGCGCAGGAGAGATTCTCGGCCGCGATCTGCTGCGCGAAGCGTATGGCGGAGCGGTACTGGCCGACCCGGCGCGTTCAGCGTCGCGATCACCCGAATGGGACCCGCTCGGGGTGTCGCGCGGCAGCTTGCGTCGCGATGCTCCGGGACTGCCGAAACTGACCCTTGTCCGATCATGACCATGCGGTCGTGATGTCGAACGCTTTGTGAGAGTTGATGAATACACAGATCGACACCAGCTGGGTGATCACCGGAGCCGGAGCTGTCGCGGTGATCGGCGAAACACTGACGGAGTTCTTCGCAGCACTGTGCGCAGGCAGGTCCGGTGTGGCCGAAATCCAGCGCTTCGCAACCCACGATTACCGCACGCACCACGGATATCCGAGGGACAATTCCGGACCCGACACAACTGCTTACGCCACGCGGTTGCTGGTCCAATCCGTTGCCGAGGCGATGGCCCAGGCTCGGCTCGACGACCTGACCGGCATTCCGGTCATCATCGGAACCGGACTGCGCGAGTTCCGCTCGGTCGAGCTGGCATGGCAGGCTGGTCCGGCCGGCGGATCGCCGGATCTGGATTTCGGGCCTGCGCTGCGCGATCGGTTCGGGTGTGCCGAAGTGCACACCGTGTCGAATGCGTGCGCGGCCTCGCTGCATGCGTTGGGGATGGCCGAGGATCTGTTGGCACTCGACCGAGCCGACACCGTCGTCGTCGCCGGCGTCGATACGATCGCGGTGAGTATGTTCGCCGCGCTCGATCTGGTGCAGCCCCCAATGGAGGAGTTGCGTCCGTTCGATGCCCGGCACAAAGGCGTGCTCATGGGCGACGGGGCGGCCGCCATTGTGCTGGGTCGCGGCGGGGCGGCCCGGGCGGTGCTGCGCGGCGTGGGAATCAGCTGCGACGCCGGCCATGTCACCGCACCCGATCCGGGGGGCATCGTGGCAGCCATGCATGATGCCCACCGTCGCGCGGGGGTGCGACCCGCCGACGTGGATCTCGTCCTTGCCCACGGCACCGGCACCGCACTGAACGATGCTGCCGAGGCCACGGCCTTGACCGAAGTTTTCGGTGCCACACAGCCGGTGGTTACCGCGATCAAGGCGATGACCGGACACACCTCTGGCAGTTCCGGGTTGCTCAGCTTGGTCGCGGCGATCGAATCCCTGCACACCGGGTCGGTTCCGGCGATTCCTGATCTCGCGATCCTCATCGACGAGGCGAAACCACTTCGCTTGGCGACAGCGCCGATCGAGTCCGCCGATCTACGAGTGGCCCAGGTGAACTCCTTCGGTTTCGGTGGCGTCAACGCCGTCGCGATCGTGGAGCGTGTCGCATGATGCGGCCGGCGCCGGATGCGCCGGTGATCGTCGGCGCCGCCGTGGTCGCGGCGGGCTTCCCCGCGCACGACCCGGTGGAGGTTCTCGGTAAACGCGGATTGCGATACAAGGACGAGGCGACACGGCTCGGCCTGGCGGGTGTGTATACCGCATTCCGGGATGCGGGTATCGACGATTGTTCCGACGCCGTCACCGCCGTGATCGTCAGTTCCAACTACGGAAATCTCGACACCGTTTGCCGGATCGTCGGTGATGGCGTTGACTCCGGTGAGCGGGGGCCGATGGACCTTCCGAACGCGTCCAGCAATGTTATCGCCTCCTCGATTGCTATCCGTTTCGGGCTTTTCGGCCCTAACCTCATGCTGTGCAGCGGTGCGAACTCCGGCCTTGATGCGGTGGACTGGGCTACCGTGCTGCTCGGATCGGGGCGCGCGGCACGAGTAGTTGTCGTTGGAGTCGAGGTGGACAATGCGGCCGTCCGTCGATTTGCCACCGCCCGAATACCTTCCGGACTGTTTCACGGCGCGGGCTGCATCGTTGTCGAACGGGCCGACCTCGCGACATCACCACCGCATGCGGTTGTCGGGAAGTGTGTGCGCGGCCCGGAGGTATCCGCTTCGGTCGCCGCAACGCCGGTGAACCGTTGGTACACACCGGACTTCGGCACGCCGGCCGAACTCGTACCAGTGGTGCACGCCGAGGAAGTGGTCGATCTCGCGGAGCGGATCGGCGCGGCCTCGGGCGCGCTCGGGATCGTTCAAGCCGTGCTCGCCGCCACCGGTCACGGCCGCTCACTTCTCACTACCGGTGGTGACGGCACGCCGCTGACCGCCTGCCTGATCACCTCGAATTCCCCTACTACCTTTGGAGAGTGACCATGACATCGTCGGTGGAGCCGGGCACGCAGGTCGAGTTGCGTCCGCGATATGAGGGTGCAAACATCGGCCCGTGGATCGGGTTCAAGCATGTGAACTACCTGGTTGAAGAGGCGCTGATCGCCCATTTTCGCCGTCTCGGAAATGATGTGCGGAGTCTGTACGCCGACCACGGATTGTGCTGGGAGATAGTCGATATCGATACCCGAATCATTCATGTCTTCAACCTGGACGAGGCCGTCCGACTGATCGTCCGGTCGCGCGCGGCGAACGACGGTGAGCTTACTTACGAAGTCGTCATAGTCGGCGACCGCGACGGCGACGAGATCAAACTGGCGCGCTCGCGGGTATCGGTTGTCCTACGCGAAGATTCCCGATGGGCGAGCCCACGCGCCGCAGCGGCGCCGGAACTCGCGAGCGCGGTCGTTCCCGAGATTCGGCGCTCGGCGCCGGCATCGGGATTCGGCAGCCCCCCGGCAAGCGGTCTTCCCACGGATGTGGCAGGACTGACCCAGGGGCGCAATGGGTTTGCGTGGACCTTCCGAATCCCCTATTTCTACTGCCACTTCACCGAGCGGCTGCAGATGTCCGGATATTTGCGGATCATGGAGGACGCCGTGGATCGGTTCCTCGCCGACCGTGGTGTCTCCATCCGCATGCTGCTCGATGACCAGCAGCTCATTCCGGTGGTGCCTCGATCACGGATCACCATGCTCGACGAGGCCTATATGGAGGAAGACCTGCATGTGGTGCTGGTCGTCGACGATGTGTTCAAGAACCTGACGTTCACCGTCGGCATGGAATGCTATGTGCAACGTGGCCAGACGCTTGTCAACGTTGCCGCTGGTGCGATCACCCATGGGTACGCCAGGCTCGAGGATCGTGCGAGTTGGGGGCTCAGCGACCTCGACGAGCGTCTGTGCCGTGCACTGGCACGATAGTGGCGGTATCGACTGGATTGTGACGACCGATGTGGCGGCGTGGGACCCGGGTCTTGCGTCGCCACATCCGGTCTCAGGTGTGTGGCCTGGTCACGACCTCGGAGCGGACGAGAGGGCGTCGGCCAGGACCCGCAGCTGCTCGGTGGCCGCGCCGAAGAGGAATTCGCTGCGTTTGGCGGCGAGGAAGTACCTGTGCACCTGGTACTCGAGGAAGATGCCGATGCTCGCGTGCACATGCACCATCGTGTGTGCGACGCGGTGGCCGGCCTCGGCAGCCCAGAACTTCGCGGTGGCGACTTCGGCGTCTGCGGGCAGCCCCTGGGCTTCGCGCCAGGCTGCCTGCCAGAGTGTCAGGCGCACCGCCTCGACATCGATGTGAGCGTCGGCCAAACGCTGCCGGACGGCCTGGAACGAGCCGATGGGTTTGTCGAATTGCTTTCGAGTCAGGGCATATTCGCTGGTGAGTTCCAATGCGCGTTCCACAACACCGAGCTGGTGGGCGCAGGTGGCGATGGTCGCGCGACGATGTGCCCATTCGGCCGCGCCGTTGCCCGGCGCCCCCAGGGAGTTCGCGGTGCCCACGGCGACGCCGTCGAGTTCGAGCAGTGCGGCGTCGGTGCTGTCGACGACGTGTTGTGTGGTGACGCGCAGACCGGGGGTGTCGCGGTCGAGTACGAGCAGCAGCGTTCCCTGCGGGGTCGTGGCTTCGATCAGAAACGCGTCGGCGAATGCTCCTGCGGGAACGGCACTGTGGGTGCCGCTGAGCTGCCAGCCGGTCGCGGCGGGTTCGGCCCGGAATCGGTTGTCTTCGGTGGCGAGTGCTACCGCGAGCGTTGCGGTTCCGGACGCGACCGGTGCGACCCACCGCTGCCGCTGCTCGTCGTCACCGAACGTCGCGATCGCGCAAGCACCCACCGCGACGCTCGTCAGGTACGGGGCCGGAGCGACGGCCCGGCCGATCTCGATGAGCACACTGCACTGCTCGGCCAGACCGAATCCGCCGCCGATCGGAGCGGGCAGCGCGGCCTCGATCAGTCCGGCCCGCGTAAACGCTGCCCACAGCGGCCGGTCGAAACCGGTGCCGTCCGGAGTGTTGTTTGTCGTCCAGTCGATGAGCAGGGTCCGGGCCAGCCCGGCCAGATCGCTTTGTTCCTCGGTGAAACTGAAGTCCATAACGGGATTCCTTTGGGAAAGATCAGCGGGTAACGGGCAGTCCGAGAGCAGTTTTGGCGATAATGTCGCGCTGTACCTCGTTGGTACCGCCGCCGAAGGTGAGGATCAGTGACGATCGGTGGAAACGCTCGATCCGGCCGCGCAGTACGGCGCCCGGTGAGTCGGTGCGCACGATCGCCGACGTGCCCAGCACCTCCATCAGCAAACGGTATGCCTCCGTGGCCAATTCGGTGCCGAACACCTTGGTGGCCGAGGCGTCCGCCGGGCCGAGTTCGCCGGAGTCGGCGGCCCAGGCGATGCGCCAGTTGCGCAGCTTGAGGTACTCGATATTGGCGTGCACGCGTGCCAGGTGCAGTCGAACCCATTCGGCGTCGATAACCCGCGAGCCATCAGCGCGGGTGGTTCGCTCGGACCACTCCCACACCTGCCGCAGCGACTCCTGTAATGGCGCAGCGGAAGTCAGCGCCACTCGCTCATGGTTGAGCTGATTGGTGATCAACGGCCAACCCGCGTTCGGTTCGCCCACGATGTTGGTGGTGGGGACGCGCACGTCGGCGTAGTAGGTGGCACTGGTGCCGGGACCGGCCATGGTGTGAATCTTGCTCCAGGAGAAGCCTGCTGCGGTGGTGGGGACGATCAGGATGGACAGTCCGCGATGCTTGGACGCCTTCGGATCGGTGCGTGCGGCCAGCCAGATGTAGTCGGCGTATTCGATGAGGCTGGTCCAGGCCTTCTCCCCGTTGATGACGAACTGGTCACCGTCGCGGACCGCGCGCGTGCGCAGCGAGGCGAGGTCGGTGCCCGCCTCGGGTTCGGAATAGCCGATGGAGAAGTGCAGGTCGCCCTGCGCGATGCGTGGCAGAAAGAACGACTTCTGTTCCGGGGTACCGAATCTCATGATGGTCGGGCCGACGGTGTTCACGGTGAGAAACGGGAACGGCACCCCTGCGGCGGCGGCTTCGTCGTTGAAGATCAGCTGGTCCATCGCCGGCCGGTTCTGCCCCCCGAATTCCGCCGGCCATCCCAGTGTGAGCCAGCCGTCGCGCCCGAGGGAGCGAACGACTTGCTTGTAGGCTTCGGGCGCACCGTATTCGCCGCCCGGGCCGTCCAATGCTGCGCGTATTTCCGGTGTCATCAGATCGGCGAAATACGCGCGCAAGTGTTTACGTAGCTGCTGCTGTTCCTCGGTGAAATCGATATTCATTCGCGTCCCTTGCTGTAACGTGTCGGTTCTCTTCAAAGCTAGAACACGTTATTGCTAGATATAAAGCGGCGGCAGCAGCAGGAAACTGTAGGCGCCGTGACAGCAAGATGCCACGGTCAGGACTGCCTCGGCAATCGCCGACACTTCGCCTGCGCGCCGCCATCGTGATGCTGTCGACGCTCAGGATTGACGGAAATCCGGAAGTGAAACGTGTTCATCGACACGTCACATTCTGCTGGAACGGTGCATCGTGTCGTCGGAGCGGCTCAGGGATGTCCGGTATGCCCGCTAATGCCGTTGTCCACCAATGTGTTTGACCGTGCGATCATCAATGGCAAGCTAGCTGTTGCAGGCGGAAGTTCGACGGGGAGGCCGAGGGTGAACTACGACGTGACGGGATTCTCACGACAGGAGCCGAGAAACCACGATGGTGGTGACGACATCGTGGAACTGCTCGCGAAGTCGCGACAACTGATCGACCGTGCGATGGACGAATGCCGCGACGACCGTGCGGGCACCCACGACATTGTGCGGGTGCGCCCGGGGGAGGGCTGGGAGCAGGAACTTCAGCGGCTACTCCAACGGGCACGCAAGGAAGCGATGCTGGTGGTGTCCAGTCCGTTGCGCATCCAACCGCACTATCAGTCCAGTCGGACGCTGGTCGAGCAACTACTTGCCGCGGGACGCGAGGTCCGACTGCTGTACTCGCGCCACTACGTCGAAACCCGCAGCCCGGATATGCTTTTGCAGCACCCGCAGGTACACGCGCAGACGAGGGTGGTCGACGCGGACTTCTACAACATGATCATTATCGACAAGCAGGTAGCTGCCATCTGGGGTGGCCTCGGAGAGCAGCGACCACATGGTTTCGTGGTCCGCGATGCCGCGTTGTTGCGAGTGATCCACCAGTTCGCCAGGATCCTGTGGGACTCGGCGTCGGACCTGTCGGTTCATCTCGGCCTGCGATCCAACGAATTCGACGACACGGCACTGGCCGTGCTGCGCGCGCTCAACCAAGGGCTCAAAGATGAGGTCGCCGCGCGCCAGCTATCGGTGTCGCTGCGAACCTACCGCAGATACGTTGCCGACATGATGGTGCGACTCGGTGTGACCACCCGATTCCAAATCGGTGTTCGCGCAGCAGAACTCGGTCTTCTCGAATCCACCTGACGTGCCCCTCGGTCGCGCCGCGTCCGATGCTACGCCACGGGCGCGGCGACGACCGATGTGGCCGACGTGGACCGGCGGCTACCTCGGATGAAGGTTGGGGATGCGCTGACCGTCGGTAAGGTTTTGCGCACTATTCCCGTCAGCGCGTCCCGGGCGCCACATTCGATGAACGTGCGCACTCCGGCCGTGCCGAGGTATTGCAACGCGCTGGTGAAACGTACCGGCAGCACCAGATGGTCGGCGAGAATTTCGGCGAAGTCGTCATCGTCGGTGTAGAACCGCTGCATGATCGGCGAATACACCGGAGTCCGCAGGCAACCCGCCGTGCTCGCGAGCTCATGACGCAGGCGCTTTCCGAAACTCGCGGCGGCCGCCTCGAGCAGCGGGCTGTGAAACGGGTACGGGGATGAAATTCTCACGGCGGTCACCCCGATATCGCGCGCAATCGATTCCGCGAGCGTCAATGCCTCCGCCGGGCCGGCGAGCACCGTTTGACGTGGGCCGTTCTCGACGGCGACGACAAGACCTTCGATATTGATGGCATCGACCAATGCTTGCGCCCTGCTCGCCTGCGCACGGACCGCGAGCATACCGCCGGATTCGGCCGCCATCTCGAGGCACTGCGACCGGATATGGACGATCCGGGCGCCCTGACCTGTCGTGAAGACTCCGCCGGCGACCAGAGCGGCTATCTCGCCGAGGCTGTGCCCGGTCAGCGAATGTGGGCGGAGCTCTTTCGAAATCATGATTCTGTAGGCGGCGACAGCGGTCCCGAACAGTGCCAGCTGCAGCGTATCTGGATCGTCGGCAAGTAGCTGATCGAGGCTGGGTGGGGATCCGTCCAATAGGATCGGTGATATCGCCGCGGCTCCGAGATCCACGGTCCCATTATCGATTTCCTGGAAGGTCCGACCGATCTGCGGCCACCGATCTGCGTATTCCAGGAAGGTTTCCTCCAGATATGCACCCTGGCCTGGAAACATGCAAGTAGGTGGAACTGCGGGGTCGAACTCCACGGCTGGCTCCTTGTTCGATACGCGCGGATCTTTCTTTTGTAGACCAGCATTCGGCCCGTGAGCCGCGGATCTGACAGCAAACTGACGCTGCCCGAAAGCATCCGCATGCATAGTGGCCGCAATGTGTCAACCGATACCTGGCCGCTGATCGTCAGCTCTAGAGTGATCCACCTCTTGATTCGCTCGCGAGAGGATCTTCATGCCCGACAATACTTTCACCCAGCGGTCACCGGTATTCGCCGACTTGTTGCTGGAGCGTGCCGACGATGATCACCCAGGGCTCCTGTTCGAGGATTCCCGGTGGACCTGGCATCAAGTCGTGCGCGAATGTTTCGCCCGTGCGACCGTACTGACGCAGCTTTGCCGCTACGGCCGGATGTTTCATGTCGGTGTTCTGCTGGAGAACGAACCCGAATACATCTTCTTACTGGGCGCGGCGTCACTGTGCGGCGCGACCGTGGTCGGTATCAACCCGACCCGACGCGGCCGCGAACTTGCCGCAGATATCCGGGGAGCCGACTGCGATCTGATCGTCACCGACAGTGCGCGGGCGGCCATGCTCGCCGAAATAGATACCGGCGTGGACGGGGAACGAATATTTATTGCCGATTCCGCCGCATGGACCGAGCTGGTCGCGGCGGCACGGCACAACCGGATGATCGCGACCGCCGCTCAGGACCCAGCTACCCGTTTGCTGCTGACCTTCACCTCCGGTTCGACCGCGGCGCCCAAAGCGGTCATCTGCTCGACCGGCCGGCTGGCTGCACTCGCCATGGCCAACCCGTTCGGGATCACTCGGGACGATGTCACCTATAATTCAATGCCGTTGTTCCACGGCAATGCGATCATGGCCTGCTGGGCGCCATCGGTATTCACCGGCGCGACATTCACCATGCGGCGAAAGTTCTCGGTATCGGGATTCTTACCCGACATCAGGCGGTTCGGCGCAACCTATTTCAATTATGTGGGCAGATCGCTCGCCTATCTTCTCACCGCGCCCGAATCGCCGCTCGAGGCCGACACTCGACTTCGGATCGTCTTCGGCACCGAAGCAACGCCGCGCGACCGCGCCGAATTCGAGCGGCGGTTCGGAGTCCGTCCGGTGGAGAGCTACGGCTCGAGCGAAGGTGTCATCTCGATACGTCTGACGCCGGACTCTCCGCCGAACTCTCTCGGCCGTCCCCCTGAATTCCTCGATATCGAAATCCACGATGAGTTCGGAAGGCAGTGTCCCCGAGCGCGATTCGATAGCCACGGACGTTTATTAAATCCCGGGGCGGCGATCGGGGAAATTGTCAATGTCGCCGGAGCGCACCTGTTCGAGGGTTACTACAACAATCCCGAAGCAGATCGAGATCGGTTACACTGCAATGTATTTCGCAGCGGCGATCTGGGATATCGAGATGAGGCCGGGTTCTTCTATTTCGCCGGGCGGTCCGGGGACCGGATCCGAGTCGACGGTGAGAACTTCTCCACAGCGCCGGTGGAGCGAATACTCGCACGATTTCCGGGCCTCGCGCACGTCGCGGTGTATCCGGTGGCCGACGAACGAACCGGAGATCAGGTAATGGCGGCGCTCGAACTGGTCGACGATGCCAGGTTCGATGCCGAGGCTTTCGGTGTATTCCTTTGCGGGCAAGGCGATCTCGGCACCAAGTGGGCGCCGCGATATGTGCGGATCATCCACCGGATGCCGGTGACCGCCACGCGCAAAGTCGACAAGCCCGCCTTGCGCAGGGCCGCTTGGCTGGTCCATGACCCGATCTATATTCGTCGAGGCAAGTCGTTTCACTATCACCGCGCGAGTGAGGCCGACAAGGCCGAAATAATCGCACAGTTCGCGAAGTACGGACGTTCGCCGTGCTGACCGAGTATCGGGGGCCGGGCCGTATTCGCTCACATGGCGCCCCTTGGCGGGTAGGTGGTCCGCGTACGCCGATGTGCCCGGACCACCGCATATACGGTGTTATTTCGCCGGACTGGTTGTCGCGGAGGCCTTTACACAGATTCGGCCCTGTGTGTCGATACGATGCAGCAACACAGGTTCGTTCACTTTCGCGAAGTATTCGTCGACCGCTTGGGTTGCCCCGCTGTATTTCCCGTAGTCATCGACGATCAGCACGCCACCCACCGACAGTAGCGGATACAGGTGCTCGAGTTCGTGGCGCGTCGAGTCGTAGAGGTCGGTGTCCAGTCGCAGAATGGCGATGCTGTCGGGCGCCTGCTCGGGAATCGTGTCCTGCACGAGACCTTCGACGCAGCGGACCCGCGAGCTCGGATACCCTGTGCCGCACACTGTGTCGAGCACCGATTGCTGGTCACTGCCTTCGTCCTGCACGCTGTCGGTGACACTGGCTAGGAGGTCCCCGAGCTTCATCGCCCCAGACGGAAGCTGCAGTTGATCCACCTCAGATGGCGGATCCCAGGTCCAGGCGAAAGTGTCGTACAGCCAGATTGTGCGGTCGAGGTCCTTCGCCGCTACCAATGTCGCCGCCGCGATAGCCGCGCTGCCTCCCCGCCACACACCGCATTCGACGACATCACCCGGAATCCGGGCGTCGGCGACGTATTTCGTGGCGAGCCGCAGCGCGTAGCTCATCGATACCGAGGTCTGAGTGGTGTGCTGCAGGCTCTCGTACAGTTCGACGAACTGCGGGTCGAGCTGTCGGATGTCTGGGAAGGTACCCAGCGCCCGAGGCACCTCCATCGCCGCCACCCGGAGCGAGGGATTGGACGCCTGCTGGTCCTGACTATCACGCAGGAGCCCGGCCGTGACGAGGTGTTCGATTGCGGCCCTGGTCACCGCTGCACTCGCGCCGTGGGCTTCGAGCTCAGCGACAACCTGATCGACCTGCGCTGGTTGGGAGAAGCGGGATAGCAAATCGGCAATTGTGGGCGTTACCTGCCGCAGGTCGAGTGGACTGTCGCTGTGCCCCAGGCGAACGCCCTCTGTTCCCCACGCGAGGAACGTACCGGGCCGCGTCTGGTAGATCGTCATGGCTTCTCCCGTCGTAACCTGGCCGATCACCACACGCAGCTGCGCGCCGCAGCGGGAGACCGAGGAAATTAGAGATCTACCGGCCAGCGGATCGAGAGCCTGCCCGCTCGCAGGAAGATGTCGCCTCGGGCCGGGCAGTAATACGCAGCGCTGGCCGCTATGTGCCACTCGCGGTGCGAGTGTCCAGCACGCGCCTACATTCGGCTGGATCCCCGATACCCGCTCATCCGACGGTATCGCTCGCACTCGTACCAGGAGGCAGGAGACGATGCGTGTTCTCGACCGCGTGGAAGGTGGCGTGCCGAACGCGAGTCCGGTCCGTGCACCGATCGATTGGCAGCAGCACGCCGACCCACAGGAATTCTGTGCGACCTGGACCGTCAGTGCCGACGAGGCGATCTTTCGAGGGCACTACCCGGGGTTTCTCATCTTCCCCGGTGTGTGTCTCGTCGAATCGGTCCACCGCGTAGCTGTTTCTCACGCCGCCGCACACGGCATATCGATGCTGCTCACCGAGATCGAGCACACTCGATTCCTGCATCCGGTCTTTCCCGATCACCGAATCGTTGTGGCGGGACGAACAACTGCCGCCGATGACAGTTTTCGGTGCGTGGCTACCATCCGGTCGGTGCGCGGAGACGGTGAGCCGGAATTGGCGGCTCGGGTCCGGCTGCGATATGACAGGCGTGCGTAATGAATCCACGCGTTATGGATGCATTCGGGCCGGCACAGATCATGGGACTACTCCCGCACCGGCCGCCGGCGTTGCTGCTCGACCGGATAGTCGAGTTGGTGCCGGGGGAGCGGGTCACCGGCATCAAGGCGATAACGGTGGAAGCCGTGTGGTACGAAGGCGTGGACGGGCTCGATTATTCGTATCCCAGTTCGCTACTGGTGGAGTCATTCGGTCAGGCGGCTGCGGTATTGCTGGCACAGGCGTGGCGTCCCGGGCAAGGCATCGCCGATGAGGTGCCCATCCTCGGCGGCTTGTCCGGTGTGCGCTTCGACAGACCCGTCGATCCCGGCGATGTCGTGTACCACCACGTGCGAATCGACCGCGTAATCGGAGATAACGCGATCATCAGCGGGCACAGCACCGTCGACGACACCACGGTGATGCGAATCGAGCAGGTAATTCTGGCCTTGCGTCCCAAGGGGCGAATTACCTGATGCGCGGTCGATTTACGTCTGTTCTATCGAGAAGGCTGGTAAATGGATTTCGGATTCGATGAGACACAGTTCGCCGTCGACGAGGCGGTCCGCGGTGTGCTTTCGCGGGAACCGACTTCTGCCGACGCGTGGCGGATGCTGTGCGATGGCGGCCTGCACGTGCTGGGGTTCCCGGAGGAATTCGGTGGCGCCGGTCTGGGTGCTGTCGAAGTGGGAATCGTGGCTCGCGCCCTGGGCGAAGTCGCTCTCACAACGCCGTTGTTGGGAGCGGGCATCGCCGGGCTGGTGGCCTCGCGATCACCGAGCGCGAATATCACCGACTGGTGCAAAGGCGTGCTCGACGGACAGATGACGGCAGTCAGTGCGGGTATCGCGGGCGGCGGTGAACTCCCTACGACGACAGCCGATCCGGGAGCGCAAGGTCAAACGATCACCGGTCGATTCGCTGCTGCTTCACACGCGCAGCAGGCACGGTGGCTTATCGCGCCCACCACGAGCGGACCGGTTCTGGTCGATATCGATGACCAGACGATAACCGCGACCGCGATCGAATGTTCACTGGGAACTGAACAAGCCGACGCCCCCGTCGATATGCAATTCGAGCTCGCCGACGCGCGATGCACGACGCTGTTGTCCGTGAATGCCGATGCACAGGAACTGTATGCCGACCTTTATCGTGCGGTCTTCCTGTCCTATGCGAGCGGGCTGCTCAGTGGCGCACTGAAACTCACCGCCGAGCACCTGCGGTCGAGAACTCAGTTCGGGCGCCCACTGTCGACATTCCAGGCAGCCTCACAAGAGATCGCTGACGTCTACGTTCTTGCCACCGCATTGGAATCGGTGTCGTTGTTCTGCAACTGGACTATCGACAACGGCGGCTGTGCGAGCACCGAACTGGACGCGGCACTTTTCCTGTTTGCCGCAGAGGGCCGCGCGGCGATGCAGATGTGCCACCACCTGCACGGGGGGCTGGGTGTCGACGTCACCTATCCGATGCACAGGTACTTCTCACTGGCCAAGGACGTGGTCCGGCACTGCGGCGGTGAGAGGCAGAATCTCGAGAGGTTGGGTACACGATGTTCATAGGTCTGACACCGGAACAGCGGTCATTGCAGCGCGAGATCCGTTCGTACTTCGAAACTCTCGTAAGTGAAGAGGATGCGCGGACCCTGTTGGACGACCGGCACGGCATGGTGGCGAAACGGATTGTGCGACAGTTGGGCGAAGACGGCTGGCTGGGGGTGGGGTGGCCGAAGGAGTTCGGGGGCAAGGGATTCGGCCCGCTCGAACAGCAGATCTTCGAGTCCGAGGCGGTACGTGCGAGCATCCCGCTGTCGTCGGTCACCTTGCAGACCGTCGGCCCGACGCTGCTGCGTTATGGAACAGTCGAGCAGAAAGAGCGGTTTCTGCCCGGAATTCTGCGTGGTGAAATCGAATTCGCGATCGGCTACACCGAGCCGGACGCCGGCACCGATCTGTTCTCGCTGTCGACCACCGCGAAGAAGCAAAGCGACGGTTCCTACCTCATCAACGGCCAGAAGACCTATACGACCGGCGGACACACCGCGGACTACATCTGGCTGGCCGCTCGAACCGGCACCGTCGAGTCGCGGCACCGCGGCCTGTCGATACTGATCGCCGACACCGCGGATCCGGGGTTCAGTTGTACCCCGATCATTTCACTCGACGGAGCGCATCACACAAACGCCACTTATTTCCACGATGTGCGGGTACCGGCATCGATGTTGGTCGGCGAGGAGAACAGAGGCGTCAAATATCTGATCTCCCAGCTCAATCACGAGCGGGTAATGCTCAGCCCATCCGGCCGGATCGCTGCCATCTACGATCTGGTGCACAAGTGGGCCGTCTCATCAGGGGCGCTCGATCGAGACGATGTACGGGAGTGCCTGGGCGAGATTCTCGCGGTGCTGAAGGTCAACGATGTCATGAATTGGCGGGTAGTGGCATCGACCGGACCGGACGGGCCCAGTCAGGCGGATGCGGCGGCCTCCAAGGTCTTCCACACCACTCGGGTGCAACGTGTCGCGCGCATCGCCGAAGACATCATCTATGCCTGGGGAGACCTCAGTGACCCAGCCACCGCGCGGGCCCTGAAAGCGTTGGACGTTCATGCCAAACGGAATGTCGTGATCACATTCGGTGGCGGCGTCAATGAGGTGATGCGGGACATAGTTTCCGAGGTCGGCTTGGGCCTGCCCAAAGTCACCCGCAGGTAGCTTTCTGTGGTGTCCGGGACGGTTGAGTCCGGGCGGCGATCGCGCGGGGGTGGTGGCCTTGGACGCCGCGGCGGAGCCGGGGCCCGCACCGGTCGGATTTCAGTGTTCCGGCCTGCTTGCGGCGTGAATCCTGGTTTGTCGCAGCAGGTTTCGGGCAGCGATCTGTCATCGGGCGAGCGTCGCTCGATGCCGCTCAGTCGAGGTCGAGCAGAACTTTGCCGATCGCGCCGTCTTCGACGGCGTCGTGGGCGGCTGCGGTGCGGGGCAGGTCGTAGTGGTGCAGCGGCAGGCCGGCGTGTTCTCCGACGTGCAGGGCGTTGTCGGCGAGTGCGGCGGTGATGTCGTGCACGGCCTGCCCCGCCAGCGAGCCGGGCGCAAGCCGTGACACGACCCCGGAGGTCAGCACCCGGTGCGCGGTCACGAAGGGCGTGCCCAACGAGGCTCCCAGATCGAAAGACGCCCCCTCCGGCAATGGCGCGACATGGTTCACCGGCTGCACCGTCACCTCGGTCGCGGTGCCGTAGGCCCGGCCGTGCTGTGCCAGCAGCAGCCACACCCGATCGCCCACCGCGAACCGTTCGACGCCCGCCCCGACCGCCTGCACGACGCCCGCGCCGTCCTGCCCTGGCGGGACCTCGCCGACGATATTCGCCAGACCCGCGCGGAACTTCCAATCCGTCGGGTTGACGCCCGCACGCATAACTCGGACTGCCACCTCGCCCGGACCCGGAATGGGCTCGGGGCGCTGCACCAGCCGCAGGACCGACGACGGGCCGGTCTCGGAGTAGACGACCGCACGCATGCCCGGTCCAACAGCGACGTGACCTGGGACATTCCAACCTAGCCCCGACTGTACCGTCGCGGCGGCATGATCTATGGGAAAGCGCGGGACGATCGCCGTCCTGCCCGGTGAGACCCTCGGTGGTCGTGCCGAGCCAGGTCGACCGTGGCAAAGCCGGATCGAAGATCCACGTGCTTTCCGATCGTGCCGGAGTCCATTAGGAAGCAGGTTTTTGGCAATCTTCACTGTGGAACCCACCACGGACGGCTTAGCCTGGTTCTACGCCAATATTGCGGATCACCAAGTAAATCTCGTGCACGCAGGTTGTCACTTGTGACCGGCTGGCTTCATATGCCCCGGAAGAGATCCGGAAAGGAAAGCCATGAAGATCGTTGTGATTGGTGGCACTGGTGTCCTGGGGTCAAAAGTGGTTGACAAACTGAGGGACCACGGCGATGAGGCGGTGCCAGCGTCGCCTAGGACCGGCATCAACACACTTACCGGGGAAGGCCTCGCCAACGTTCTAACCGGTGCCGACGTGGTTGTTGACGTATCCAACTCACCCTCGTTCGACGACGATCCCGCGATGGAGTTCTTCACAAAATCGACTACTAACTTGGAGGCTGCCGCGAAGGCCGCCGGCGTCAGGCACTACGTCGCGGTGTCGATCGTTGGTGCCGACCAGCTACCGGAAAGCGGCTACCTACGGGCGAAGGTCGCCCAGGAGAAGCTCATCCAAGAATCGGATATTCCCTACTCGATCGTGCGCGCCACTCAGTTCGCCGAGTTCACCGGCGCGATCACAGCCTCGATGACGGTTGGCGACGAAGTGCGCGTACCAGACGCGCTGATACAGCCCATCGCCGTCGACAATGTCGCAGCCGAGGTCGCCCGAGTGGCTGAAGGCGAACCACTGGATGACATCGAGAACATCGGAGGGCCTGAGAAGATCTCTTTCGAACAGATGGCCCGTGCCGTGCTGGCTCGAGAAGGCGAAGCCAAGACGGTCGTCGTCGACCCGCACGCTGGTTACTTCGGAACACCGCTCTCCTTGAACAGCCTGGTTACCGCATAGGCAGGTCCGGTCGGACCAGCCGGAGCCGACGCCGCCGACAGCGGCGCAGCGATCTGATCAGTAAGGCGGACATCCATGTCGAAACAGCAAGAGCTCGAAGCGCGTTTGCAAAACGTGCTGACCGTGATTCAGAGCGTCACCCCGCCGTTTCTACCGCCGAACGCCGAAGTGATGACCGTTGTGGTCGAGTGGCCGCCCGGCGATCCTGGGGCGCCCCCGCACCGCCATCCCGGCGGACCGGCATTCGGTTACGTACTGGAAGGCGAAATGCTGTTCGAGCTGGAAGGGGAGCCGCCCCGGGCCATCAAGGCCGGCGAGGCGTTCTGGGAACCCGGCGGAGACCTAATCCACTACTCGGACGGCAACAACCGCTCGGACATCCCGCTCCGCTACCTCGTCACGATGATGTGTGCCCCTGGCCAACCGATGCTCGTCGTCGTCGAAGACGACGAGCTCGAGGCGCGCCACGACCGGCGGGTAGCTGCACCGAGCTGAACCCAGGATCCGCCGGTTATGTCGGTCGGAGCCGCGCGCAGGCCCTGCGAATATGACCGGGCACGCCGCTAGATCGGCACCCAAGCGGCCGGGCGAGGCACTGGCTGCCAGCCCGGCGCACATCAGTGACCGGCCGAGATCGCCTGCACTACCCCATTCGAGCCGCCATCTCGCACTTCGGCATCACCAGGCGTTCGACTAGATCATCGTGCACTCGACGGCTGGGAGTCGGCTCCTGAATGTCCGAGCGCGAGAGGCCATCTCGATCGGTCAGCTCAACGTTGAGCTAAACGACCCAGCCGTGTGCGCGCGTCATCGACATCACTCGTGGCTGTCTGTGACGTAATCCGCGACGCTGGGACCGCTGATACGCCGGCGGCCTTCATCCGCCCCCCGGCGCTCGACGAACGTGACCGTCTCGTCGAGCGGCGCCCGCCCTGTGCGGGCGTAACCCACCGTGACGTCCTCGAACCCGATCGACATGCCACAGAAGAGAATGAGCTCGTCCGGGGGTGACACGACCTCCGCAACGGTCTTGCGGTAGACCGACCACGCCATTTGCAGGCAACTGTGTAGCCCTTCGGCGCGCAGTAGCAGCATGACTGTCTGCAGATACATGCCGACGTCTGCCCACTGGGGTGGGCCCAGGTCGCGGTCGATGTAGCAGAACAGGGCGGCGGGTGCGCCGAAACAGTCCCAGTTCGCGGCAGCCGCCCGCTGGCGTGCCTCCATGTCCTCGCGCGAAATGCCGAGTTCGCCGTAACGCTCCCTGCCGAAGGTGGCTCGGCGCTCGCTGTAGGGGGATTTCAATGCGGACGGGTACATCTCGTATTCGCGCTCGTCCCAGGGGTCGCCCGCGGCCACGCGCTCGCCGGCGAGCTTCTTGAGCTCGGCGAGCGGCGCACCGGTCAGTACGTAGGAGTTCCACGGCTGGAGGTTGGATCCGGACGGGGACCAAGCCGCGGCGCCGAGCACGCGCTCCAGCACTTCCCTCGGGACAGGCTGGCTGGTGAATCCACGTACCGCCCGTCGGCTCGTGACCGCTTCATAGACGTCCAAGATTGCCTACCTCCAGGTCTGCTGTGCTGACCGTGTCTACGTCCGTTTGGCTCACGGCCGTGGCATTCGATGCTGGATAAACATGTCTCGACTGACCGGCAGATATGCGTCGATATGTGTCGGCCCACGCGAATTCCTCCGCTGCACACGCTCAGGCGGTACGAGTTTTGGAATCCACGCCTTCCGTAGATAGATCGTCCTACGACAAATTCGGCCAGTCAAATGAACGCAGCGGTTGTTGAAAGCGTTGAATTGTGTGCCCTGTCGCGATGCGCGAGATCGCTCGGTATCAGCGCCGATACATTTAGGATTTTCCGCGATGTCTCACGGCCGATGTCGGCGATTGCATTGATCCGCAACACATACGACGGTCCGGCTTGTACCGACTAGGTCGAGGTCGCCGACTTGCCCGCCTACGAGGACTTCCACGCCAACCAGTTGGCCACCTGCCCAGCGTGGCGGCGGTGACCAGCTACGTCACCATGAAGACACTCTCCGCCGCGGCTGGAGACCGTTGTGCCGATGCTTGCGGATGCCCGCGAATTGCGGTTTCCGGCAGCGTCTTTCGACGCGGTTACATGGTGACCGCGCTCGGGGGAGTCCCATGAGGTTCCTTCACTGTCCAGAACAAGGTGTGTCCGCTGGTCCCTTCCGGGACGAATTCCTCACCGACAACCGTGAGACCAGCCTGCGTGAGCCAGGATCGGTAGGTAGCGGCGTCGGCCTGACTCCACCACATGGTTGCGTCTCCGCCGAGCCAGTTGGGATCGATTCCTGTCCAGGAGTCGTGGCCAGTGGTGGCGACGAACCATCCGTTCGGCCGCAGCCACTCGGCAATTCTGGTCAGTAATAGGGATTGCTCGTCCAGCGGCATGTGGATGAGTGCGTAGAGACAGACGACGGCGTCGAACGACCCCGGTTCGAAGTGGATCGTCGCCGCATCAGCACAAATGAATTCAGCCGCCGGAACAAGCGCACGGGCCTTCTCGATCTGAACATCGCTGATATCGACACCGATCACCCGGCGGCCGCTGTTCGCCAGCGTCCGGGCGACCGGCATTCCGGAACCGCAACCGAGATCGAGAACAGTCCCCGCAGCAACGACGTGCCGATCCAACTCCCTCAGCCATGCCTCGTACTTGGCGCCACCGCCGAATGCCTCGTCGTAGCGGTCGGACAGCGCGTTGTAACCCCGTCGGACGAGTTCCTTCGGATCTTCTTCGATCATTCGCGCATCCTGTCATCACGCATCGCCACGCGTCGGTCAACGCGGGCGCAGGAGTTGGATTCGAGGCTCGGTGAACAGGTGTCAGAGATCGGGCGTCATCGCAAGCATTCGCTTCTCGTGCCGTTACCCGTAACAGCCACCTTATGGAGCGAATTCGCTGGGATACAGTGTCCTAATGCCCGAAAAAGCGCATCCCACACCAGTGGTGCGTGTCGAGGCGGCCACGACTCCCGACGGTGCCACCGCAACCGGGGGAACCGATACCGACCTGCTCTCGCTCGCATCGCAGCTGTGTTTTGCCCTGTACTCCACCTCCCGATCGATGACCGCGGCGTACCGGCCGTTCCTGGAGGCCATGGGGGTGACCTATCCGCAGTATCTGGCCCTACTGGCTTTGTGGGAACGCCCCGCGATGACCATGAAGGAACTCGGCGAACAGCTGCGCCTGGACTACGGCACGGTCTCCCCGCTCATTCAGCGGCTACAGGCGCACGGTCTGGTGGAGAGCGTGCGCAGCAGCCACGACCGCCGCGCCGTCGAACTGCGCGCCACCGACGCCGGACGTGCGCTGCGGCCCCAGGCGAGGCAGATGATCGAAGCGGTCATTGCCGAGGTCGGCTATCCGATCACGCGCCTGGTCGAACTGCGTGACCAGGTCAACGCGCTCGGCGTACGCCTCGACGCCGCCGCGGCCGAGCGGTCCGACAAGTAGCTCGACCCACGGTGCTCGTCCGGACGCTTCGAAGTGTCTGCCTGATCACGCATCCAGAATGCGGGCCTGACGATCCACGACCGGCGGTTCGGTGGACCAGGGGAAGTTGATCCAGCGGTCGGTGCGGCGCCAGACGTATTCGCAGTCGACCTCCGAATGCGGTTTCTGATAGATGACTGCGCAGCGGACCTCGGCGACGTGGTCGATGCAGAAGTCGCGCACGAGCTTCAGGGTCGCGCCGGTATCGGCCACATCGTCGGCGATCAGGACCGTCGCACCGGCCAGATCGACTGCCTGTGGGACCGGCGGCAGCATGACGGGCAGGTCGAGGCGCTGATCGATGCCGGTGTAGAACTCGACGTTCATCACGTGCAGGTTCTTCACATCCAATGCGTAGCCGAGCGCGCCCGCGACGAACAGGCCGCCGCGCGCGATCGAGAGGATCAGATCCGGTTCGAACCCGTCCTTGGCGATTTCGGTCGCGAGTTCGCGGCTCGCCGTCCCGAACAATTCCCAGCTCAGCACTTCCCGATCCGCCATGGACCCTCCATCTCCCTCGCTACCGCTGGCTCTAGAGCATACGACCAGCTATGCGGTGCTCCCCAGCAGAGGGACCGCATCGGTCCAAGAATTAGGGTGGACGGGTGCGGATCTTTCTGGCCGGTGCGACCGGCGTCATCGGAACCCGATTGCTGCCCTTGCTGATCGAGGCCGGACATGAGGTGGCGGGGATGACCCGGGCGGCAGCCAAGGCCGACCAGGTGCGTGCCGCCGGTGCGGAACCGGTCGTCTGCGATGTGTACGACCTCGACGCGCTCACCGCCGCGGTCGTCGCCTGCCGTCCCGACCTGGTGATGCACCAGCTCACCGACCTTCCCGACGATGCGGCGCTGCTGCCGGAACTTGCCGGTGCGAATGCGCGCATCCGGGGCGAAGGCACCCGCAATCTGATTGCCGCCGCCCAGGCCGCGGGCGCGAAGCGTTTTCTCGCTCAGAGCATCGCGTGGGAGCCGCCCGCCGGTCGCGGCGCGGTGATCGAGGCGCACGAGGCCGCGGTGCTCGATATCGGCGGTCTGGTCGTGAAGTACGGCCAATTCTATGGTCCGGGTACGTATTACGAGGCCGAGCCGCCGACCCATCCGCGCGTGCACGTGGATGATGCTGCCGCGCGAACGGTTTCGCTGGTGGACGCGCCGAGCGGCATCGTGGTTATCGCCGATCCCGCCTGACTCGTGGCGCGACCGTGCGACGACAGGCGGTCGCGGGTCGTGGCCGTGCCGGTCGGTTTGCAATACGGTGGCACCGGGCCGATCGCCCGGATCCGCTCACACCCATCGAAGGAGACCCGCTTGCGCAACACGCTGCTCCTCACGTCCGTACTCGGTGCCGCCCTGGTGGCGATGTCGCCTGTCGGCGCGGCGGGTGCTCAGGCACCCGGCGACGGTCCGCTGAAGGTGCAGGCGACCACCGGCACCGATCAGATACCGGTCACGGGCGTCGCGGTCGGCATCACGACGTGCTCCGCCGGACCGGTGCTGGCGACCTTGACGACCGGCCGTGACGGAACGGTGACGCAGAACTTCCCGAACGGCTGTTACCAGGCGCAGGTCACCTCCGTTCCCTCCGGCTGTGAGCTGGCGAGCATCGCCTACGTTCAGGTCGACGTGGCACCCGGCGCGACACCGGTCGCAAGCTTCCAATTCCGCTGCGCATAAACCGATTCCGACTCGGCACCGTACAACGAGATTCACGATCGACCGCACCGCATCCCTGATCGTCGCGGCTGGCGGCGTAGTGCCGCGCCCTCTGTATCGCGGCACACCTCGCATAAGGGTGTGCGCCTACGACAACGGGTGTGCACTGTCCAACGCTCGGCGCGCGTAGGCGCGCACATCGGCGTCGGTGTCATCGATCGCCAGCTTCAGTGCGTCGTGCGCTGCCCCGTTCTGCGGCCAGGTGGCCAGCGACAATACCGCCGCCTTGCGCACGTCGAGGTGTGGATCGCGCAGGGCGTCCGACAGTGGGGTGACCGCGAAATCCGGGTCCGCGCCCGCGAGACCACGGGCCGCGCCGACCCGGACCTGCCATGCGGAATGTCCGAGCGCATCGGCGAGCAGTTTCGCATCATCTGCTACGACAACGAGATTCGCGAAGGCTGCCAGTGCGGCGGCGCGCACGAGCGGATCCGGATCCTCGGCGAGTTCGCGTGCGGTGCTCGCACCGTGGCCGCCGATCGTCGACAATCCGTATGCGACGGCGATGCGGACCTCACGGTTCTCATCGGTGGCCGCTGCGGAGACGGCCTGCCGGTCATCGAGGGATACCAGCGCTCGCACCGCTTCGATGCGCACCCGGTGATCGGAATCGGTCAGTGCCGCGACGAATTGCGCGGCCGATCCGGATCGCCGGGCCCGCAGCAGATCGACGACGGTCGCGCGGACCACCGGATCGGGGGAGTCGAGTCGGTCGGCCAGGCCGTGCCAATCGGGCAGCACCTCCACGAGCTCGCGCAGACTCGCCGCGGCGGCCGCGCGCACGGATGCCGCGGTGTCATCTAGTGCACCGATGAGAATTGGTGCGAAACCCTCGGGGGTGTTCTCGGTCAGCACCGAAAGCGCCGCCACTCGAACACCCGCGTCCGGATCGGCGAGGTAGGTCGAAAGGTCTTGCACCGTAGGCGAATCCAGGGCGAGCAGGGTGACCAGCCGGGGTGACGGCGGTGTCGTCGATGTGCGGACGGTCCGTGGTGCGGCGGCCGGTGCGCGGCCACCGATGAGATCGGGTTGCCGAACCGGGACCACGGTCGAATCGGCCGAGGGTAAATCGTCGAGGCCGGGCACCGGAACCAGATACGGCGCCACCGGGCGCTTGAGGAATTCCATCGCGCCGTCGGAGCCCTTGCGCAAGTTCAGGTGATAGCGCCACTCAGCGTCATCGCGTTGCGGCAGATCGGCGCGTTCGTGGTAGAGCCCCCAGCGGGATTCGGTGCGGGTCAGCGAGCTGCGTGCCGCCATTTCGGCGCAGTCGCGAATGAAGGAGACCTCGACCGCGCGCATGAGCTCATGCGGTGTGCGGGCACCGATTTCGGCGATCTCACCGCGCATCCGCTCGAAGGTCTCGACCGCAATGGACAGCTTCGCGGCCGTTTTCGGCGGCGCCACATAATCGTTCACGAATCGGCGCAACTTGTATTCGACCTGGGGTTGCGGCGGGCCATCCGGCTGGCGCAGCGGGCGGTAGATCAGCTCGTGCGCCTCGGCCAGCTGCGATTGCGGAAGGTCGTCCGGGGCATCGACTTCGGACAAGGTGGATGCGGCATGCCCGCCCGCCAGGTCACCGAAGACGAACGCCCCGATCATGTAGTTGTGCGGTACACAGGCCAGATCGCCCGCCGCGTAGAGGCCCGGCACGGTGGTTCGCGCATGTTCGTCGACCCAGACACCGGATGCGGAATGTCCACCGCACAAACCGATTTCGGAGATGTGCATTTCGATATCGTGGGTGCGGTAGTCGTGGCCGCGATTGGCGTGGAAGGTGCCACGGGTCGGACGCTCGGTGGTGTGCAGAATGCCTTCGAGCGTGGACAGGGTCGCATCCGGCAGATGCGACACCTTGAGATAGATGGGTCCGCGCGCGGATTCGATCTCGCGCTTGACCTCCGACATCATCTGGCCCGACCAGTAATCGGAGTCGACGAAGCGTTCGCCGTGCGCGTTGACCTGGTACCCGCCGAAGGGATTGGCGACATAGGCGCAGGCCGGACCGTTGTAGTCCTTGATGAGCGGATTGATCTGGAAGCATTCGATGCCGCTGAGCTCGGCGCCCGCGTGATAGGCCATCGAATATCCGTCGCCAGCATTGGTCGGGTTCTCGTAAGTGCCATATAGATAACCCGATGCGGGCAGCCCCAAGCGGCCGGACGGCCCGGTCGCCAGGATCACCGCCTTCGCGCCGACCGCCACGAATTCGCCGGTGCGCGTGTGCAATGCGGCGGCGCCGACCGCTCGGCCCGCGTCGGTGAGCACCCGCACCGGCATGAGCCGGTTCTCGATGCGGATCTTCTCGCGCATCTTGCGTTGGCGCAGTACGCGATACAGCGCCTTCTTCACATCCTTGCCCTCGGGCATCGGCAGCACGTAGGACCCGGACCGGTGCACCCGGCGCACCGCGTACTCGCCGTACTCGTCCTTCTCGAATTTCACACCGTAGCGTTCGAGTCGCTGCACCATGGCGAAGCCACGAGTGGCCGTCTGATAGATGGTGCGCTGGTTGACGATTCCGTCGTTGGCCCTGGTGATCTCGGCAACGTAGTCCTGCGGCTCCGCCTTGCCCGGAATCACCGCATTGTTCACCCCGTCCATGCCCATGGCGAGTGCGCCGGAATGCCGCACTTGCGCCTTCTCCAGCAGCAGCACATCGGCGCCCGCCTCGGCGGCGGTCAGCGCGGCCATGGTGCCCGCGGTGCCGCCGCCGATGACGAGCACATCGCAGTCGAGCCGGATCCGGTCGGATAGCTCGGGAATATTCACAGCTTCTCCAAGATTTCGGCCTGTACGGACCGGCGGTCCACCGGCGTGCGCGGCTGCGGTACGTCGATAAGACCGCGCAGCGCACCGTTACCGAGCACCGCGATGCGGTCGCCGAGTAGCAGCGCCTCGTCCAGGTCGTGGGTGACGAATACAATGGTGGTCGGATGGGCGCGCCAGGTGTCGATCAGCAAGCGCTGCATGCTCGCCCTGGTCTGGGTGTCGAGTGCGCCGAACGGTTCGTCCATCAGCACCGCGCGCGGCGACCCGGCGAGGCTGCGTGCCAACTGAACTCGCTGCCGCATACCGCCGGAGAGATCGCGCGGGAGATAGTCGCCGTAGCCGGTGAGCCCTACCTCGTCGACCCAGTGCTGGGCGCTCGCCTTGCGTTCGGTGCGCGGCACCTTGCGCAATTGCAATGCGAGCTCGATGTTCTGGCGCACGGTGCGCCAGGGCAGCAGCGCATCGTCCTGGAAGACCAGGGCGCGATCGGCGGACGGTCCGATTACCGGAGTTCCATCGGCGCGGATCACCCCGCGGTCCGGCTTGCGCAGTCCGGCGATCGCGCGCAGCAGCGTCGACTTGCCGCAGCCGGATTTGCCGACCACGACCAGGATTTCGCCGGGTGTGACGGCCAACTCGAGGTTTTCCAGCACCGGCTTGCCGCCGTAGGCAATGCGAATTCCGTCCAGGCTAAGCCGCATTCCGGTGGCGGGTGCGGTGGCGGGTGCGGTTGTCGTGGTCATTCGGCGACCTCCCTCGGCAGCCAGCGGGTGATCCGGCGTCCGGCCAGTTCCACGATTCCGGAGGTGCCGAAGCCGAGGATGCCGATGGTGATCATGCCGACGAATACCGCCGGATAGTCGACGATGGTGTAGGCCTGCCAGGTTCGGTAGCCGATGCCGAGCCGCCCGGAGATCATCTCGGCGGAGATGAGGCAGATCCATGCCACGCCCATGCCCACCGACAGACCGCTGAACACACCGGGCAGGATGCCGGGAAATACCACCCGCACCAGCACATCGGTGCGCGAGGCGCCGAGCGTGCGCAGGGCGTCCTCCCAGATGGTCGGCAGCGCGCGCACGGCGTGCCTGGTGCTGACCAGCACCGGGAACAGCGATGCCATGAACGTGATGAAGACGATGCCCGATTCGTCGCTGGGGAACAGCAGAATCGCCACCGGAACCAGGGCGATGGCCGGGATCGGCCGCGCCAGTTCGGTGAGCGGTCCGAGGACGGCGGCGAAGAGTCCGGAGCGGCCAAGGCCGATGCCCGCGACCACGCCGACCGCGGCCGCGAGCCCGAATCCGGTGAGAATCCGGATCAGCGATTGCGCGACATCGACATAGAACTGGTCCGACTGCAGTTGCTTGCCGAATTCGCGAATGATCTCGGTGACGGTAGGCAGCGTGTCGAAGCGCAGCCACCACCGCACATTATTGGCGGTGAGCAGCTGCCACAGTCCGATCGCGGCCGCGACCGACGTCACCTGGAGCAACCGAGTGCCCCACGCGAAACCGCCACGCGCCCCGGCGGTTTCCGTGTCGTCGGCCACAGTGGGACCGACCAGGGCTGCCGTGCGCCCGCCGGTCGCCCGGCCGCCACTGCTCAGTGAATCGGTGCGCGATGCGGGCCCGCCCGTCGCCCGGCCGCCACTGCTCAGTGAATCGGTGCGCGATGCGGGCCCGCCCGTCGCCCGGCCGCCACCCCTCAATGAATCGCTGCGCGATGCGGTCATTTTCGGACTTCCGTGACGGCCTGTTCATACGAGATCGCCACCGCGGCCGGATGCGCCTGCCGGTAGCGCTGCGCGGCAGCAGGTGTGGTGAACGGCAGGAAGCTGTCGCCATCGCGCAGCCACACCGCCTTATCGGCGAACCAGCGCGTACCGAGTTCGGCATCGGGCACATAGGCGGCGCGTATCGCTTTGCCCTGTGCCTTGGCCGCCTGGACCGCGCGCAACAGGCAGGTCGGATCCGCGGCGGGCTGTGGCTCGGCGCCGTCGAGCCACAGCTCACCGGCCTGCGTGGCATTGCTCACCGGACGTGCGCAGACTGGGTCGGTACCGGTGACGCGGCTGGGGTTGACGGTGGACGCCACCGCCTGGTCGTAGTCGCCCACGCCGGTGTCGGCCAAGGCTCTGCGCAGCGGCGCGGGATCGACGAACTTATCGATATCGAGTTCGGCGAAGTCGCCGATCGACTTCAGGTACTGCACATCGCCTTTGAACGCATCGATCAAACCGGGCTTGACCGTGGTATCGAAAGACGTGCCGCCGGGCCCGTTGTAGAGGTACACGACCTCCTGCGGCAATCCGGAACCGTCGGCGACGATCTTGGCGGCTTCGAACGGCTTGTCGTTCAGGAACTTCGTGGCATCGAGCTGGGCGGCGAGGAAGGCCTGCAGCACCTCGGGATGATCGGCGGTATAGGAGCGCCGCGCGACTACGCCGTGGAAGGTGGGCACGCCCAATTCCGCACCGTCGTAGAGCAATTTCGCCTTGTTCTGGAAGACCAGCAGTCCGGGCCAGGCGACGAACTGCGCGAGCGCGCCGACCTGGTGCGATTCCAGTGCGGTGGCACCGACCTGCGGCTGCTGGTTGAGCACCTCGACGCCCCTGGCCGGATCGACGCCCACCCGCGAGAGTGCCTGCACCAGCGTGCCGTGTCCGGCCGAGCCGACGCTGGCCGAAATCTTCTGCCCCGCCAGTTCGCCGATTGTGTTCGCGGTCGAATCCTGGGGCACCACAACCATATTGAGCGCGCCCCTCGGATTGTATCCGGTCACCGATACCAGCGCCGTCTTGGCCCGATCATTGGCCTGGGTGCGAGATCCGTTGATCAGCAACGGATAGTCACCCATCGAGTCGATATCGATCTTCTCGGCGAGCATCTGCGCGGTGATCGGTGCGCCGGTGTCGTAGTCCTGCCACTCCACCTGGTACTTGGCGCCGCCACTGTCGGTGATCTTCTGTAGCCGCTGTTCCAGATAGCCCTGCGCCTTCAGCAGGGTGCCCGCGGTGACGGTATTGATGGTCTTGGACTGGTAGCCGACGACGACCTTGACGGTTCCGGCCGGGGTGCTGTCCGAACTCTGCAGCGAGCAGCCCGCCACGGCCAGTGCGACGGCGAGGAGCGGGGGAGCGAGGCGTTTCTTCATGGGGGACTTCCGGATTCGGTGCAGATACTTCAGCGGATCAGATACGGCATATTGACGGTGACGGCACCGGTGGGACATCTGGCCGCACACGGGCCGCAGTACCAGCACTCGTCCACGTGCATGAAGGCCTTGCCGTTGTCCGGGTTGATGGCAAGCGAGTCGAGCGGGCAGATCTCCACACACAGCGTGCAGCCCTGAATGCACAGGGATTCGTCGATGGTCACCGGGATATCGGTGCGTTGGTTCGCCAGTGCCATCAGATGACCTTCCATTCGGATGTGCTGCGGATCAGACTGCCGCGCATGGTGATTCGGTCTCCGCGCATCCGGATGTACTCCAGATCAACCGGTCTGCCGTCATCGAGACGGGTCAGCCGCTCGAGCATCAGCAGCGCGGCGCCCTCGGGCGCCTCCAGGGTGGCGGCGGTGTGCGCGTCCGCGGTAATCGCTTCCAGCGCGAGATCGGCCGAGCCGAGTGGTCCACCGCTGATCTGTTCGATGAGCACGAAGATGTCATTGGTCTCGAGATCATGGCCAAGGACCTCGGTGCCGATATCGGGTGCGAGATAGGTGAGATCCAGGCTCAGTGGCAGATCCGCGAGATAACGCAGTCGCTCGATATAGACTACGCGCTCACCGGGATTCAGCCCCAGCTTGCGCGCGACGGCGGGCGGCGCGGTGATGTGCACGGCCGCGCGCACCTCGTTTCGTACCGTGCCGTGGCCCTTCAGCGTTTCCTGCAGCCCGAGCAGCGCGTCGAGCCCGTGGTCGTATTTGCGCCGAGCGACCCGGGTGCCCACCTTCGGCACCCGATCGATCAACCCTTCGTCCTTGAGCAGTGCGAGCGCGTCCCGCACGGTATTGCGGGACGCGTCGTATTCCGCGGCGAGCTGCTGTTCACTCGGCAGTGCCTCGTCAAAGGCCCCCGCATGGATCTGATGACGTAGCACGTCGGCCATCCGGCGCGCCTGGTCGGCCCGCAACCGTCGCACGGGCGTCGCCTCGGCTCCCACCTCCGCCACCTTTCTCTCGCTGACCTGCATGGATAGCGACGATAGTTGGCGCGCCAGCCTGCCAGATCCGCCCAGCGGGCCGGCGAAATCAGGGGATGTTATTCCGCCGCCCACCAGCCGCCCTGACCTGGGCGGATGCCTGCCGGAATGGCGATTGCGCCACCCCGTTCACGGTCGGTGAGTTTTGATCACGCAGATTCGAATGACGCATCGAGCGCGGTATGGAGTGGCGGGCCAGCGGTTCCGGCGCGGATGAGTTCAGGGATTATCCGGATGGTCGGCCAGGGTGGCATCACTCCGGCGGGGGAGTCGAAATCCCCACCGGGGGTGATGTTCTCGTGGGTGCGCATCCCTACCATGGCGGGCGTGGCTGTTGTTGCCGGTGTTGTTCGCGGTCGCGCTCTGCTTGTCGCAGGGGTGTGTGCGTTGTTGGTGTCAGTTGGGATGGGTTCGGCGTTCGCGGATGCGCCCGCCTCGGGTGCGGATGTTTCGGTTGCGCAGTCGCTCGGTGATCGGGAGCTCACGGTCGTATTGCGCCGGGTAACCAGTGTGCCGGGGCCATTGCGCGTCGATGTGGTCACCCATGCCGGTACCGCCGCCGGGCGGCTCACCCTCGCGGTGACGCCGACCGGCGCCACCACACGATCGACACTGCCCGCGCCCGGCGCGCCCACCGCCGAGGCGGTTGTGGATCTCGGCGACACACCCGGAATGTATTCGGCGACTGTGCCCATGGATCGGGCCGGGCCATGGGAATTGGCCATCGGCGACGGTGCGCGGGTGGCACGGATTCCCTTCGTCGTGCCCGCGCAGGTGACCTCGCCACCCGAACGGTTGGTCTATGGCGGATTTCTGGTGGCGGGTGTGCTGCTGCCGGTCGCAGCGGTGCTCGCGATACGCGCTCGGCGCAGCGGGTGGGCGCTGCTACCCGCCGCCGGGATGGTGGCCGGGATCGCGGTATCGGTGACCGCCGCGGTGCTGTCCTCATCGCTGCCGCTGCCTCCGCAACCCGGTGGACAGCTCGAGCCCACGGTGGACAATGTCACCGATCCCTATGCCCTGAATCAGCCATTGCTATCGGATTTCTCGCGGCCGCCGGTCCTGCTGACCATTGCGGGTGGGCCGGTGAATGCCGGGCGCCCAGGCGATCTCGACCTGGTTCTGATCGATGCCGCCACCGGAGCACCGGTCGATGATCTGCTCGTCCACGACAGTGCGCTGATGCATCTGCTCGTCGTCGGACCGTCCGGAGGTCTGTCGCATCTGCATCCGATTCGGATCGGGCCCGGTCGCTACCAGGTTCATCTGCGGTCGCCGGAGGCCGGGCGATATGCCGTGTCGGCGGAGTTGGCGCGGCGCGGCGGTGGCGTTCAGATGGTCCGTGCGGCAAGCGGTTTCACTGTTCTTCCGGGCACCGAGGCACCGCAATCCGTCAGTGCCCCAGTGCATCTCGGTAGTAGTGACAAGAACACCGCGACTGTTATCGACGGAAATCCGGTCAAGATCAGGACGACCACGCCGGTGGCCGGAGCGCCGATCACCATTACCGCCGAGTTCGGCGACAGTGCCGACCTGCAGCCGTGGCTCGGCATGGTCGGGCACATGATCATGGCGGGTCCACTGCCATCCGATACGGATATCGCTGTGGCCGTGCAGAACTCGCCCATCTGGGGGCACGCCCACTCGATGGGCGCGACATCGATGGAGAACATGCCCGGCATGAATATGTCGGGCATGGATATGCCGGGCATGAATATGACCGAGCCCGCCTCGAGCCGGGGAACCATGCTCATGCCACCCGTCAACGGCGACAGCGCACCCGACGAGACGGTCGCCGCATACGGGCCCGAGGTTCCCTTCACCTACACCTTCCCGCTCGCGGGCCGGTATCGACTCTGGATCCAGGTCGAACGGCGCTACACAGTGCTCACTGTTCCGATCGTCCTCGATGTCGCGACGGGAGCGCAGCCGTGAGCGGGTCCGAATCCGCGGTCCGGACAACCGATCGCCGTCTGCTGCTGGTCGGGGGAGCGGCGGTCGTCATCGTGCTCGCCGCCGTCGTCTGGCTGGTCTGGCCCAGTCCCGCTGGCCCGCTCGTGCTGAAATCCGGTACCCCGCGCCATCTCGTCACGGTCGCCATCGACAACCTGCGAATCGGCAGCACCGATATCGACATCACCGTCACCGACCGTGCCGGTGCCTCGAAAGACCATGCCGCAGTGCGGATTCAGGCGAACCAGCCGCTGATGGGACATGCGGGACAACCCATTGCGGCGGTGCCCGCCGGGGCCGGTCGTTTCCACGCCGCGGCGGTGCCGCTGATGATGACCGGCCCATGGGAGCTTCGCCTATCGATCGATGAACACGGCAGCGTCGACGAACTCGCGGTACCGC
This sequence comes from Nocardia sp. NPDC005998, assembly GCF_040614395.1. Classification (NCBI taxonomy): domain Bacteria; kingdom Bacillati; phylum Actinomycetota; class Actinomycetes; order Mycobacteriales; family Nocardiaceae; genus Nocardia; species Nocardia sp. NPDC005998. The sequence goes on from NZ_JBEXUI010000022.1 coordinate 128,902, forward strand.
TGTGGGTCGGTGGCTGAAAGCACTTGCAGATCAAGACAACCGTCGGAGCACGAGAGAGATGAGGACCGCCATGAGCACGTCAGCACCACCCGATGCGACCGCGGCCGAGGCCGGAGATATCACCGCCTCCGATAACGGCAGCGCGTCCCGCATCGGCGCCTGGGGCGTATTACTCGGCACCGCGGTCACTTTGGTCGGTCTCAGCTGGGATATCCAGTGGCACAACGAAGTCGGCCCCGACACCTTCTTCACCCTGCCGCATCTGTTCCTGTACTCCGGCAGTGCCATATCCGGATTCGCCAGCCTCGCCATGGTGGTCATCGCCACCGCCGCCCAACGTGCCGGTCGGCCCGTACCCCGGCTCGGCGGCACCCCCATCCGGGTCTTCGGCAGTAACCTCACCGCACCGCTCGGCTATATGATCGCCGGTGCTGGCGCCGCATTGTTCCTGCTCTACGGTCTGCTCGATCTGGAATGGCATTCGATCTACGGCTTCGACGCGGTACTCAACACCCCGTCGCACGTCGCGCTGTTCCTATCGATCTCGCTGACCATGATCGGCAGCATCATCGTCTTCGCGGCCCATCGTGACCACCGCTGGGGACAGCTCGGCATCGTCGTCGCGATTCCCATCCTGATCACCTTCGCGCCGATTCCCACCAATGCATTGAACAATCTGCACCTGCCCGCCGATCCGACGATCCTCGGCATCGTGCTGTTCGGACCGATGCTGCTCATCCTCGGCGCGGCACTGCTGGCGCGCACGGGCGCCGCCATCGCCATCGCCGCCGCGCTCGGCGCCATGCAGGCGTTGCTGTGGTGGTTCTCGCCCTGGGCCGCGCAAACCTATGCCTCGGCCATCGGTCTGCCGCTGCGCGACGGTCTCACGGGACGACCGCCGGAGCTGCCGGTCATGATGCCGATGTTCCTGATCGTCGCGGCCGTCGCCGTCGAGGCGCTGTTCTGGCTGGCCCGCAACCGTGGTTTCGACGCCAGGAAGATCGTATTGGTGGCCGGTGCGGTGACCGGCATGGTCATCGGTGTGACATTTCCGCTCCAGCTGGCTTTCACCCATGCCACCTCGCATATCGCCGTCGGCGACGTCGTGACGATCACCCTCTTCGGCATTCCGCTCGGGCTGCTCGCCGGATTCCTGGGCGGCCGGTTCACCACCATGCTGCCCGCGGTCCGGGAGGCGTGATGAGCACTGCATTGCATAGCGATTCGATGAGGGGCGGTGGCCGGGTGGTGGGTGGGCTCGTTTTGCGCAGACTCGTCGTCACCGTGCTGACCATGATCACCCTGTCCCTGATCGCGGTCGCCCCTGCGTCCGCCTACGCGCCGGTCGATATCGTGCACACCGAGCGTGTCCAGGTCGGGCCGTACGGTGTGACCGTAGGGTTCTCGACCTGGCCGATTCGCGCGATGAAATCGCTGGACTTCACCTTCATGCCCGACGGCGGCATCGCCTATAAGTCCGGAACGCTGCGGTTGACCGGACCCGCCGTCAGACCGGGCCGCCGCGCCACGCCGCTGGTCCGCCATCCCCGCAAGCGCGATTCCTGGGGCCTGGACGTGAAGGCCTTCGACGCCCCGGGCACCTACACCTTCACCTTCGCGATCGACGGTCCGCTCGGCCACGGCGAAGGCACCCTCGACAATGTGACGGTCCTCGACCAACCCGGACCGCCCCTGCCGCTGAGCTGGACTATCGGCACCCTGCCCTTACTCGGTCTGCTCGTGTTCCTGGCCGTGGCTTGGCGTCGCACCCGCCCCGGTGGTCGACCGCTGGTGGTCTGAGCGCGCGAACGCACCGCGATCCGGTTCGGGTCGCGGTGCGTGGGCAGGTCAGAACCAGGCGTTAATGCGCGGTTGAGTGATCTCGACAGCGGTATCGCGGCGGTGTCACCAGTCCTCGCCAGCCCGATCTCGGCGCACTTGTCGTGGGTTTGCAAGCGGTTGAATCAGCTAAATGGATTGCTGGGCAAGCGCTTTCCGGATTCGGCCGTTGCTGGGTAGATGCGTCAGACGCTGAACGCGTGCATACATCCGGCAGCGTCGTGACGATCTCACGGAGGGTTCATGCGGTTCGGAGCCGTGCTCGCTTCACCTCACCTCGAGCCCAGGAATTCCGCGATCCGGGAGGTGAGGGCCTCGGGTGCCTCGCCGTTGATCGCATGTGAACGGCCGGGCCAGATCTCGACTTGTGCGGTCGGGATCATGCGTGCGCGCTTGGCAGCTCGGTCGGGGTTGTGCACGATACTGGCGCCTGCGATGATCGCCAGCACCGGAGTCGTGATCGCCATCAAGTCGTCGGCCGAGGCCAGCGTAGGACGCGGCTGGTGTTGCTGGAAATCGCGCATGCCAGAAGCGATCAGGCGCGCTTCGGGGATGTCGTCGTCGACTGCCACTCCACCGGAAATCCAGCTCAGCAGCCGGTGCCGGATCGGCTGCGGCATCCCCGGCACCACACTACCGAGAGACACCGCGACCATCTTCCACGTCACCGGAGCGAAGGTCATGGCCGGATCCAGTAGAACCGTCGAGGCCAGCCGCTCGCGCCGATGGATGGCGCACTGTGCGGCAAGCCATCCGCCGATACTGACGCCGAGCAAATGCACCCGCTCGACGCCGAGCTGGGCGATCGCCTCGTCCACCCACGCCGCCTGGTCGCACGGACTGCTCATCGCCTTCGTCTGCGCCGACGCGCCGGGCTCGCCGATACTGTCGATCGACCACACGGTGCCGATTTCGCGTAGGGACTCGATATTGGCTCGCCACATCGGCGTTGATGCCTGTCGGCCCGACAACAACAGGATGGGCTCCGGGGCGGGCGGCCCGAACCGGTACGCCGTCGTGTAACCGAATGAGGTGGCAATAGTTCGAATTTCCTCAGCCTGCGGGAGCAAGCGCATACCGGCGCGATAGGCCGCGGTGAACCGAGTCCTCCCTGCATCGCTACGGAAACAACCAATCCCGTCCGGCTGCGGAGCAACCGGTACACATTCGGGCAAAGTCCCGGGATACGAGCCGGGGAGGCCGGCGCCGGTGGATTCAGAATGCATAGCGGTGGTACTGAGCCATCATCCGCACCGCGGGAGCCAGCGACATCAGTTTTCCGATCAATCGGTAGCCGCCGGAAACGCCGCGGCGGAACGACTCGGAATCGAAGACCGAGATCGCGGCGAGCGGACGTAGGCCAGGAACCTTGGAGACTATATCGTCGGGGCCGTTGATCGCCCAGTGCAGTGTTGAACCGGAACGCCGGACGATGGTGTTGATCTTCTGAGATCGGATCCCCAGGGAGTTGAACGCATCGAATTGGAGTTCGCCGCAAGGGAATTTCTCAACCACCGCGCGGAAGAGGCCGATGCCCTCGGCTTCGGTCAGGTACATGGTGAGGCCCTCGGCGATCAACAGCACCGGTTGGTCCCCGGCAATGGCCTGCAGCCAATCCGAACTCGTCACAGAGGCCGGTATCTGGTGGTAGTGCTCGCGGGAGGGATACAGCTTCTCGCGAAGATCGATCACCTCCGGGTAGTCGACGTCGTACCATTCGACCCCTGGCCCGGGGGCCAGCCGGAATACGCGGCTGTCCAGTCCGCAACCGAGGTGCAGCACGGTGGCTCGCTGATGCTGGGCGAGGAACTGCCGCGCCCAGGCGTCGAAATGCACTGTGCGCGTGGTCACGCCGAATTGGTTGCGGGCCGTGATGCTGGTGCGGTGCCAGTCGTAGTCGATACGGCTGACCGCATCCCTGGCCCAGGTGTCGCGCAGCAATGAATTCTCCGCATCGGCGTCCAGCGCCTTGGCATACAACGTCGCGAGCATCGTCTGAGGCGCCCCGCTCATGTCGACACGGATCTTCTTGCCAGCGGGCAGACCGCCATCCATTGAACACATGATCAACATATTAAACACTCGTTCAATGTCTTGGCCACACTCGGCGTCCACATCATTCGACGTCGCTGAACGAGCCGTCCGAACGTACTGCTCCACGGAGCCCGGGGACGCAGTCCCTGCGGTGGCCTGGCGTCGCACCCGTCCCGGTGGTCGACCGCTGGTGGTTTGAGCGCGCGAACGCACCGCGATCCGGTTCGGGTCGCGGTGCGTGGGCACGGGCCGCTCACATCGAGCGAGAGGACACCAATCGCCCTGGGAGCCAGAGCATTTGCGTTCATGACAGCTGGGCCTGCACCGGACGGTACTGACCCGGGCAAGCACGTATCGCCTCGACCACCGCAAGGCCGGAGCGCCGGAACGTGCAGCGGGGTGGTTCGATCCAGCGTCGAAACTGCGTGGGCGAGCCGAATTGTTGCAGGTAGAAGCATCTTTCGCGCATTCAAGATGGCGAAGCCTCGATTGCCGTGAACGGCGCAGGCTAGGCGTCCTCGAGGACTTCTGCGAATGCGATCACTACGCCTCCGGTCGCGTGCTCGCGGGTAGCGGCGACCAGGGGACCCGCCTCTGCGGCGGCGGCGCTGGCCGCCGCGTAGTCGGCGAAGTGCAGGTCCAGCAGTCGGTAGGCCGGGGTCGGGCTGCCGTCTTCCTTGGGCCAGACCTTCGACGTCTGCAGCCGAGTCAAGCCGGGGAGCTTGCGCGCCAGCGTCAGCTGCTCGGGGTAAGCCGCCTCGAAGGCGTCCGGGTCGGTGGGGTTGGAGTAGATAAAGCTGATCTTGGTGGTCTTGCCATGCTCGGTCATAGATGACCTCTCCGTTAGTCTCCGTTGATGTCAGCGAGCGCTCCCGCTCACGGTTGTCGACACTAGCTAGAGGAATGGTTAGCGACCATGACCCAACCGCCGGTAAATCTTGCCGATCGTCCAGCGGCACAAGCCAATTCGCTCGGATCGCCGCAAAAGTACGCCGGTCCGGCAGCGCTCGAGGACGCCGCGATCAGCCGCTCCGCAGAGAGTCAGTCGGACGACTTGCTCTCGGAGTTGCTCCGGAGTGTGCGGCTGAGCGGAGAACGGATCGTTGCGTACGGTCCGCCGCGGACTTTCTCGATGGGCTTCGCCGATGTCGGCAGCCTGCACATCATCGAAGAGGGCGAACTCGAGCTTCGGATCGACGGAGACGCACACGTCGAGCACATAAGCCGCGGCGATGTCGTCCTGCTCCCGCGCGGCGACCCCCACCACCTCAGCAACACAGGCAAGCGCACGCAAGCGATCGCGCGGGCAAGCGCAGCAGCGAACGACGCACCCGAGCCGGCGCGCTGGCTCTGCGGAACCTTCACGATCGGCGACCCGCAGGCGAGCCACCTGCTCGGGAGCCTGCCGGCCGTGATCATCCTGGGCGGCACCCGCGCCCCAGCGCCCGAAGGGCTCGAAGTCGCCCGCAGGATGCTCGTAATCGAGATGCAATCGCCCTCTCAAGGATCAGCGGTCATGATCGCCCGCATCCTCGATCTGATCTTCATCCAGATTCTGCGCGCCTGGGCCGCCGGCAAGGACGTCGAACCGAACTGGCTGGCCGGTGCATTCGACCCGCAGATCGGTCTGACCTTGAGCGCTATCCACCGAGACCCCGGCCACGACTGGACAGTCGAGGAGCTGGCCCGAGCATGCAACCTTTCCCGGTCGTCGTTCGCTGCGCGGTTCGCCGCTCGCGTTGGGAAGCCGCCGGCCACCTATCTCGCGCAGGTACGCCTGGATGCCGCCACCGGCCTGCTCCGCGACACCTCCCTTTCGGTCGCGCTCATCGCGGAGCGCGTCGGCTACACATCGGAGGCGGCATTCAGCCGCGCGTTCAAGAACCGCTACGGCACGCCACCGGCTCGCTGGCGACGAGACATACCAGGTCGCTGACGACCCGCGATATCGTCGGGTCCGAGGCCCCACTGCCGCAGGACCCACCCCGACCTCGGGAAAGAGCCGAGACTTCGGCACCAGAAGAGTGCTCCTGCCCCTGCGATGTTCAACCTTCGACAAGTCGAACTATCGCAGGTCGGAGCACCCTTCGTTCACGAATGATCAACGCTGCCTGCATTACCGTGAGTGGCCGAGGGCTCGCCCCTGAACAGCCCGGACTGCCCCTGCCGCTGACCTGGACGACCGGCACGCTCCCACTACTCGTATTCCTGGCGGTGGCTTGGCGTCGCAGCCGCCCCGGTGGTCGACCGCCGGTGGTCTGAGCGCGCGAATGCACCGCGATCCGGTTCGGGGGTCGCGGTGCGTGGGCAGGTCAGAACCAGGCGTCGCGCATATCCAGGGTGGTTCGGTCCATCAGCTCCAGCAGATCCAATTGTGGTGTGGTCTTGGGCAATTCGTAGCGGAAGAAGTAGCGGGCGGCGGCGCGCTTGCCGTCGTAGAAGTCGCCCTGTTTGCCGTGTGCGGCCAGTGCCTGCTCGAGCCAGACCCAGGCGAGGACCACGTGGCCGAAGGCCTCGAGGTAGATGGTGGAATTCGCCATTGCGGCGGCGATATCGCCGGAGGCGAACATCCAGCCGGTGACGGTGAGCAGGCGCTGCCAGACGGCGTCGAGTTGACCGCCGAATTCGGTCCATTCGCCGCCCGCTTCGGTGGCCGCGAGTACGGTCCGCTCGATCTGTGCGGCCAGTAGCCGCAGGCTGGCTCCGTCGTGCTGGATCACCTTGCGGCCCAACAGGTCCAGGCCCTGGATGCCGTGGGTGCCTTCGTGGATGGGGTTGAGGCGGTTGTCGCGGTAGTGCTGTTCGACATCGTATTCGCGGGTGTAGCCGTAGCCGCCGTGCACCTGGATGGCGAGGCTGTTGGCCTCCAGACACCATTGCGACGGCCAACTCTTGGCCACGCCGGTGAGGATTTCCAGCAGCAGGGTGTGCTCGCGTTTCGCGGCCGGATCGGCGGTGGTGCGTTCCAGATCGACGAGCCGGTTGCAGTAGAGCAGCAGACCGAGCGCGCCCTCGACATAGGACTTCTGCGCCAACAGCATGCGCCGCACGTCCGGGTGCTCGATGATCGGCACCTGCGGTGCGGCCGGGTCCTTGGCGGTGACCGCGCGGCCCTGGCGGCGTTCGCGGGCATAGTCCAGCGATTTCAGATATCCGGTGTAGCCCAGGGCCGTCGCGCCGAGCCCGACACCGAGCCGCGCCTCGTTCATCATGTGGAACATGTAGGACAGGCCGCGATGCGGTTCGCCGACCAGATAGCCCACCGCTCCGGCGGCACCGTCGGGAGTGTGCTTGCCCTCACCGAAGTTCAGCACCGTATTGGTGGTGCCGCGATACCCCATCTTGTGATTCAGTCCGGCCAGCACCACATCGTTGCGCGCGCCGAGCGAACCGTCCTCGGCCACCAGGAATTTCGGCACGATGAACAGGGAGATGCCCTTGGTTCCGGCCGGTCCGCCCGGAATCTTGGCCAGTACCAGGTGCACGATATTGTCGGTCAGCTCGTGATCGCCGCCGGAGATCCACATTTTCGAGCCGAACAGCCGGTAGGTGCCGTCGGCCTGCGGTTCGGCGCGGGTGACGATATCGGCCAGCGAGGAACCGGCCTGCGGTTCGGACAGGCACATCGTCCCGGTGAATCTGCCCTCCACCATGGGTTTGACGAAGCGCTCGACCTGCTCCGGAGTGCCGTGTGCGGCAAGGAGATTGGCATTGCCGACGGTCAGGAAGAGATATCCCGTGGTGCCGACATTGGCCGCTTGGAACCAGCAGAACCCGGCCGCCTCCAGGGTGGCGGGCAGCTGCAGCCCGCCGATCTCCTCATCCATGGCGGCACCGATGAGATTCGCCTTGCCGAACGCCTCGACCGCGGCCTTGACCTCCGGAATGATGGTGACCCGCTCACCGTCGAAGGTCGGCTCATTGCTGTCATTGCGCTTGTTGTGCGGCGCGAACTGCTGGGTGGCGAGATTCTCGCAGAGGTCGAGGAAACCGTCGAAGGTCTCTCTGGAGTGTTCGCGGAAACGCGGCAGCGCCGTCAACTCCTCGACCCGCAGCCATTCGTAGAGCAGGAAATCGAGGTCCCTACGGGAGATCAATGTCGAGCGCACGGGCACTTCCTCTCGCGGTGGCGGAGCACTGGCCCAGACGGGCGTGCGCCTCGTCCGGGTCGATTTGGTACGTTACTACGCATGTGTCGCGAATCGATCCCAGGGCTGGGATGACCACAACCTCCAGTACCGCCCGACCCGTCGGCCGTCCTGCCGCCGCCTCCCCGGAGCAGGTGTTGGCCGCGGCGAGCGCCCAGTTCCTGGCCTCCGAGCGGGTCGACGTGCAGGCGATCGCGGCCGAGCTGGGACTGTCGCGGGCGACCATCTATCGCTGGTTCGGGTCCCGGGACGGTCTGCTCGGTGCGGTCATGGTGTCGGAATTCGAGCGGATGGTCCTGGCGGCGCGCACCCGCGTCGACGGATCGGGCGCACCGCGCGTGCTCGCCATGCTCGACCGGGTGGCGCGCTGGATGACGCGCAGCGAGGCGTACCGGTACTTCATCGCGACCGAACAGGCCACCGCGGGCCGCATCATCACCACCAGCGACGGACCGGTGCAGCCGAAGGTGGTCGGGGTGGTCGCCGAGATACTCGATATCGCGATCGAGGAGGGCTACCAGAACCGGGTCGACACCGAGACGTTCGCGTATGCCCTGGTCCGGCTCATCGAGGCGTTTCTATATCAGGATGCGGTGACCGGTATTCGGGGCGATGTGGATCGGCTGCGCGCGGTGCTGGCGGTGATCCTGGGGCTGGATCCGGATCAACGCGGCCCGTAGGTATCGAGGAACAGCACGGGTCCGTCACCGAAGTCGCCGCGGGTATCCATATCCAGCAGTCCCGCCAAAGCCTTTGCGGTGTAGACGGTTTCCAATTCCAGTCCGCTGGTCGCGGCGAGCTGCTGCGCGGCGATAGCGGCCGGGGTTTCGTGGCCGTAGCCGGGACCGAGCCAGTCGCGCACCATTGTCACGTCCTCCGGACGCAGCTCGGGCACGGTGACTTCCGCGCCCCGCGCGCGCAGCACTGCCGCGGCACGGTTCGCCAGCCCGACAATGTGCCGCGCGTCGAGCGGGAGCGAATCGTTGACGATGACACCGACAACGCGGGTGGGTAATCCGGCCAGCCGTAGGCCGAGGGCCAAACCCACTGCCGTGCCACCGGATCCGACGGCGGTCACCAGATGCGTCGGTTCGGGTAGTTCGCCCGCGGCGATCTGCGCCGCCAGCTCCAATGCGACCTCGACGTAGCCGAGCGCGCCGATCGGCGACGATCCGCCGACGGGCAGCACATACGGCAGGGTGCGGCCGTGCATATGCCGCAGCAGCAGCCACGGTGCGGCGAGGACCGTGCGCAACTTGCTGTGCGTGAAATGTAAAGTGGCGCCGGAGTTTTCCAGCCGCCGCAATTGTGCGTGGACGTGGTCGTCCACCGGTTGGTCGACCAGCGCCAGCGCGGTGTCGATGCCGAATTCCCGAGCGTAGAGCGCCGTGGCCAGACCCCAGTTGGTTCCGGTGCCGCCGAAGGTGAGGATGGTATGCGCGCCGCGCCGTCGCGCCTCGGGCAAGAGCCACTCCAGTTTGCGGATCTTATTGCCACCCCAGCCGCCCGAGCCGTATCCGCTTTCGTCCTTGCACCACACAGCGGTACCGGTGCCGAGATCGAGCAGGCGGACCGGCGTCGGCGCGCCACCGAGCCGGGTAAACGGCAGGGTGCTGGCCAGTTCGGGGAAGCGCTGGTGAAGCAGGGATTCGGTCATCCGACCATTATCGGGGTTCGGCTCCCTTCGGTGAGCAGTTGGTCGAGGCGGGCCACCGCAGACCCGGGAGAGTACCAATGCTTTCGCCGCCAGTCGTAGATCAAATTGCGTGCCGCCGCAGCGATTACCGTAAGTCGGCGCGGTTATTGCCCTGGGACGTGTTGGCATGCTGTGCTGATGTGTCTTCAGTCGGTGATGTGGTCGATGTCGATCATGAGGTGCAGGGGCCCGCGGAAGATCTGGCTTCGGCGATACGGTGGTGGGTCGTCGACCAAGCGCGGCCCTTCCACGCGGCGCAGGAATGTTTCCAGCGTGAGGTTGACTTCCAGCCGTGCCAGCGGACCGCCCAGACAGATGTGGATACCGCTGCACCAGCCGAGATGCTCATTGTCGGGGCGTTCGGGGTCGAACCGATCGGGGTTGGCGAACCGGTGGGGGTCGCGGTTGGCGGCGCCGTACATCAGGTGCACTGCCGCGCCCTTCGGGATGACGCTGTCGGCGATTTCGATGTCGTCAGTGGCGCTGCGGCTGGGGAAGAACTGCACGGCCGATTGCAGGCGCAGGACCTCTTCGATGGAGCGCGGAATCAGTTCCGGGCGCCGCCGCAGCAGCTCGAATGAACCGGGGTTGCGCAGCAGGGTCAGCACACAGTGGGAGATCGTGTTGACCGTCGAGTCGTGGCCGGCAACGAACAGCAGAATCGCGTTGGACACAGCTTCCTGCGGGGACATCGGCCCGTCCGGGCCGTCGGTGTCGTTGACCAGATCCGACAGCAGACCCTCGCCGGGCTGGTGGAGGTACCGCTCGATCAGCTCGGCGAAGTATTGCCGCAGTGCTGCGGAGCTGCCCCTGCCTTTTGCTGCGCGCATCCTTCCTTCCTCGGTGCCAGCGTCGGGACCCAGATCCTGGCCCGCCAACATGTCAAAGATCCAGGCGTGCAAGGTAGGTTCGTCGGCGAGGGGGATTCCTAGGATTTTGCAGATCACGGTCACCGGCACCGGATAGGCGTAGTCGTCTACCACGTCGAATCTTGTCGCCCCTCGGGCCTTGATCTCGTCCAGCAGCTCGTTGCACAGCCGGACGATGTCGGGCTCCATGCTCGGGATCAGGTTGGGCGAGTGTGGCGGGCCGAAGTGGCGCATTACCTGTCGGCGGGCGCGGTCGTGATCCGGCGGATCCGACATGATGATGTTCGGCTGACGACCGCCGTACGCCTGCACATCCTCGACGCCCGTGGCCGGTTCGGTGTCATCGGCCAGGGTGGCTGCTAGCGGGCTGCGGCGAATGTCGGCGCTGATCCGCGGGTCGTGCGCCAGCGCCAGCACCTCGCGGTAGCCAGTGACGACATACAGGTGGTCGGCCACTTGTACGACGGGGGTTTTGCGAAGTTCGTCGAAGAACGGGTACGGGTCGGCGCGGTTTTCGTACCGCATCGCCTCCGCCCAGGCGGTCTGTGCAGTCATGGTCCCTCCTCGATACAGCGGGCGGTGGCGTGTGTTGTCAGCTCCGCGGATGAAATTCGGCTCCCCGCGAGGTGGGGTCGTGGCCGGTGAGCACGACGTCGGGAATCTCGGTGGGCACGTGCGGGTCCGGGAAGCGAGCCGGGATCGGTGTCATGTCCCGGGGCCGGTCGTAGCCCGGTGGTGGCGGCGGGAACGGCGCCGACCGTTCGATGAGCGCGCCGTAGTATTCCAGCCATTTGCCGTGGTCGAACGTCACTGCGCCGACGATGCGTCCCCGATGGCCGTATGCGGCCGCGAAGCGGCGCTGGTCCGGCGAACCCTGGGTGAACACGATCTCGTCGCCGAACGAGCACACCCCCACACCCTTGATGTTGACGCCGAACTGGGCCGACCAGAACATCGGCAGCGGAAGGTGCGCGCGGCGCTCGGTCTCCAGACTGATCATGTTGTTAGCAGCCACCCGCGCCCCGCACACCGCGTTGTCCCAGTGCTCCATGGAAATGAAGTTGTATTCGTAGAGCACGTGCGGGGCACGTGCGATGTCGCCGGCAACGAAGATGTTGTCGGTCACCACGCCGTTGATATCGAATGCGCGGCAACCGGCGTCGCAGCCGACCCCCCAGAAGCCGGCGGCCAGACCGGCGCCGTCGAGCCACTCGATGTTGCGGACCGACCCTAGTGACGCGACCACGATGTCGACGTCGAGGGTGGCTCCATCGGAAAACCGAGCCTGCCGCACGTGGCCTTCGTCGTCTGCCTCCAGTGCCTCGACCGCAACACCGGTGCGCAGGTCGACCCCCGCATCGCGTTGCATCTTGGCGGCAATGTCACCGATTACGCCGCCCAGCACACCGACCAGCGGCCCGTCGGCGCGTTCGGTGACGGTCACCGGCAAGCCCAGTTCGCAACATACCGAGGCCATCTCCGACCCGATGAACCCCGACCCGACGATGAGGACCCGCCGCGGGCCGGCGTGCAGCGCGGCCTGCAGACGTGCCGCGTCATCGCAGGTGCGTAGCGTGAAAACGCCCTTCAGCGCGCCTTCTCGAGCGTTGAACCACGGCCGTGCGCGCACCCCGGTGGCGATCAGCAACCGGTCGTAGTCGATTTTGTCACCGTTGGCCAGCAGCACCTGGCGGTTGACCCGATCCAGGCCGGTGGCGGCGACCCCCAGCCGCCATTCGGCGTCGACCGCGCGCAGCCGCGCAAGCCTGGTGTGATCGGCCCGGACCCATCCTTGCAACACCTGTTTCGACAGCGGTGGACGATCGTAGGGCTCGTGCGGCTCGTCACCGATCAGCGTGAGCTTTCCGCGAAAACCGCACTCCCGCAAGGCTTCCGCGGCACGCAGCCCGGCCAGCGACGCCCCCACGATCACAATGCGGCCCTCCGCCCGAAACGTAGCCACCAGATCGGCGACCAGCGATGCGGTGCTCACTGCGCATGTCCGTCATCGGGGGTGTAGGTCTCCACGATGATCGCCTGAACCGGACACGCCGCTGCTGCCCGCAGCACCCGCTGGCGTTGCGAATCGTCAGGGTTGGGGTCGTAGGCCAGCGCCTCGTCGCCCAGTAACTTCAGTACATCCGGCGCCAGCGGAACGCACTGCGCATACCCCAGACATTTGTTCAGATCCACCACGACGCGCATACTCAGCTCCCCTTGTGAGCCGCTTTTCGCATCCAGCTTCGGTCGCTCACCCGTGGTCCGCAGACTCCAGACCAACCACCTGAATCCTACGCCGTTGATCATGTTCAACCAGGTCGCGCCGCCACGGCGCCCGAAGTACTTCAGGTTCGGCCGTGCGTACACCGCCGGCTCAGCCACCACGAACCGCGTACCCGTCCACGGAGGCGACAAGCCCGCCGCGACCAGCGCGAGTGGGATCGACGCCTGGGTCTGGGTCAGCGGGCGCTGGCCTGGTAGGAAGGCGCTGATCGAGGACGCCGTCTTCGGATCAGCGGGCCGGGCATATCGGATGGCGCGCCACCGCACGACCCGCTCAGGGCGTCGATATCGAGCCGGGCTCAGTCGGGCTCGATGAGGCCGTGTTTGCGGGCGACTGCGGCGGCCTCCGTTCGCGTCGCGGCACTGAGCTTGGTGAGGATTCGCGAGACGTGTACGCCCGCGGTATTGCCGCTGATGAAGAGTTCGGCCGCGATCTGCCGATTGCTCAAACCCTGTGCGACCAAGCGCAATACGTCGATTTCACGTGGTGTCAGGCCGAATGTTCGCGGCGCGGCCGCCGCCGGTTCCGGGCGACTCACCTCGAGTGCGACCCTGGCGCGCTCGGCCAGTTGCCCGGCCGCCTCGGTCAATGGCGTCGCGCCCAATTCCGCTGCCAGTTCGGCGGCTTCGCGCAGGGGTTCTCGGGCGGCGGTGCGATTGCCCACCGCCAGTTCGGCTTCGGCGCAACCGAGGAGGCTGCGGGCCAGGTCGTAGCGCTGGCCGATGGTGCGCCACGCGGATACCGCTTCGGCCCAGGCGGCGGGATCGCTGTTCCGGGTGGCAGTGAAGACGGCACGGTGGGCCGTGTCGACCACGGTGGTGACCGGCAATTGGTCGGCGATCGACGCGAGATCCGTTGGTGCGTTCTCGATCCGGGCCGCGGTCGCGAGCAGCGGCCACACCTCGTGGTGATGGGCGGCCAACTCGTCAGCCGCCAGCGCCTCGGCAACAACCTCACCCGCACGAAGAGATTCTCCGGCCGAGATCGCGATATCGGTTCGCAGAGTGTGCAATTGGAGCTGGTACTGGCGTGCCCACCGTCCGTCGCTCAGTAGCGCTGCGGCGGCGTCGGCACTGTTCGTCGCCGCCGCTGACGAGCCCTGTGCCAGGACGATTCTGGCGTGGCAGAGCAATAGCGCGGCCTTGCTCAGCGGTGGCAGCTGCCCGGTGAGCGATTCATCGATGAGACCGAGCGTCTCCGGCCAGCGGCCGAGAGCGGTGAGCGCCTGGGCCCATTTCACCAGCAGGATGGGCCCGGCCTCGGCGAAACGGAAGGTTTCGTGCGCCGCTCGTAATCCCTGTTGGATCGCTTCGATAGCCGCATGGTGCTGGCCCGCCGTGACGAGTGCCGCCGACTCCCACAGCACCACGGTCAACAGCGTCTGCGGATCGGCTGCTGCGGCATGGGCCTTTTCGAAATACGTAATGGCGGAGCCGGTCCGAGTGGCCGCCGCCAACCCCTGATAGGCGTAGCCGCGCGCCGCCAGCGCTGGCGTCCCGGTCTGTTCGGCCACCTCGACCGCGGCCCGGGCGGCCCGGGCGGCCCCGGCGGCGTCACCGCTGAAGACACGGGATGCGGCGAGTTCGGCGAGTGCCTCACCACGCAGCACGGTCGGCGGCTGCTCGGGCAGCAATTCGAGTGCCCGGTCGAGATCGCCGACGGATCCGCCGCCGCTCTGATTCTTCAGCACCGCGCGGTAGTAGAAGAGCCGGGCGGCGCGCTCCGGTGCGGCCGTCGCATCCAGCAGTTCCAGCGCCTCGTCGGCCGCCGCGACACCGTGCTCGACGATGCCACCGAGATGACAGGCCTCGACGACGCGTTCCAGTACGTCGAGGCGATCGGCCTCGACCAGCATCGCCGCATCGGGCACTCGATCCCACAGTGTCAGCACCCGGCCCAAATGCTGTAGGCGTTCGCCATGTGCCGCTTCGGATTCCGCGGCTGCGGCGGCCGCCCAGGATGCGGTGACCGCGCGCGGTAGATCACCCGCGGCGTACGCGTGATAGGCCAACTCGCCCACCCGCCAGTCGTCGGCGCGCAGCGCATCGTCGGTGATCAGTGCATGAGAAAGTCTGGTGTGCAATCGCTTTCGTTCGATCGGCAGCAGGTCATCGTAGACGGCATCGCGAATCAGGCTGTGGCGGAACTCGTAGCCGGTATCGGTGGCGAGCAGCAGCCGCTGCTCGGTCAGCTGGCGCAGCGCGAGGTCCAGCGCATCGTCGGTCAGGTCCGTGGCGGACTCCAGTAATCCGCCGCGCACCGGCGACCCCGCGACGGCGGCGAGCCGCAAGAGCGCCGTGGCATCGTCGGGCAGACCGGATTGATAGTCGAGCAACAGTTCGGACAGGTCCGCGGGCACGTCCTCCGGTGCGCGATCGGGATCCGCTCGCAGCGCACGGCCGAGCGCCTCAACGAAAAGCGGAATTCCCTTGCTGCGCTGGAAGACTCGGGTGTTGATGCCCGGATCTGGTTCGCGGCCGAGGATTGCGGCGAGCTGGCGACCGACCTCGTGTTTGGTCATCGGCTCCGGATTCAGTACGCGCACACCGGGATTGCGCCGCAGTCCGGCGACGAGCCGACGCAGCGGCTCCGCATCGCTGGGCCGATAGGTGCCGATCAGCAGTAGATCGCGCTGGGCGAGATCGGCGGCCAGGAAGGCCAGCAGTTCCTGGCTCGAATCGTCGGCCCAGTGCAGGTCCTCTAGGACGAGCACTACCGGACGCGCAAGCGCCAGCTGTTCCAACACGGTCAGGATCTCGCCGAACAGTCGGATCCGATCCGACTCGGGCTCCGCCGATCCGGCCCGCATTGCCAGTTCCGGCAGCCAGCGCGATAGCGCGGGGCGGGTGACCGGAAGTAGCGCGGTCAGCTCCTCGATGCCGATCCGGCGTAGCAGAGCGCGCATGATCGAGACGAACGGCGCGAACGGCACCCCGTTGTCTCCCGACTCCGGGCACTGGCCGACCAGTACGACCACATCCGCGCCGAGCCGCGACGTGAACTCGCCGACCAGCCGCGATTTACCGAGGCCGGGCTCACCGGCGATCAGCACCGTATGCACCGACTCGTCCCGATACGCCTGCTGGAGCGCGGCGATCTCTGCTGCTCGCCCGACAAAGGCACCGCGGTCGGGAAGGCTCAACACCACGCGATCATGCCTCGATCGTGGGCCCGGTGCCAATAAAGAGCGTGCGGCCCGAAGATAACGAATTCTCGTGATTCGCCAGCACTCCCGTTACCAGCAGAGTCAATGCCATGACGAACAACGACATCCGCCCCTTCCGCATCGAAATCCCACAGGCCGCGATCGACGATCTGCGCGAGCGCCTGGCCCGCACCCGCTGGATCGACGACCTGCCCGGCACCGGCTGGGAGCGCGGCGTACCCACGGCATATCTGAAGGAGCTTGCCGGTTACTGGGCCGAGAAATTCGATTGGCGCGCGGTCGAGGCGGAGCTCGACGAGTACCCGCAGTTCATCACCACTATCGATGGGCAGGATGTGCACTTCCTGCATGTGCGCTCCGCCGAAGCCGACGCCACCCCGCTGCTGTTGCTGCACGGCTGGCCCAGCTCGGTGCTCGACTTCCTGGACATGATCGGCCCGCTGACCGATCCGAAGGCGCACGGCCAAGCCGATGTGCCCGCCTTCCACCTGGTCATTCCGTCGCTGCCGGGCCACGGCTGCTCCGGTCCCATTGCCGAGGCGGGCTGGCACGACGGCCGGGTCGCGGCGGCGCTGGCGGAGCTGATGGCTCGCCTCGGCTACGACCGGTACGGGGTGCAGGGTGGTGACCACGGTGCATTTCTCGCGCCACGGCTGGCCCGGCTCGATGGCGAGCATGTGCTCGGCGTGCATGTCAATGCGCTGGTTACCTTCCCGACCGGCGATCCGGCCGATATGGCCGCGCTCACCGACGCCGAGCGGCAGCGAATGTCGCGCATGCAGAACTTCCAGGACGACGGCTCGGCCTATATGCAACTCAACGGCTCGCGCCCGAACACCATCGCGCAACTGGTGGCCGATTCCCCGGTCGGGCAGCTCGGCTGGATCATCGAGAAGTACAAGGAGTGGATCGACCAGTCGCACGAACTGCCGGAACAAGGCATCGACAAGGACCGGATCCTGGCGAATGTGAGCATCTACTGGTTCACCGACACCGCCCGCAGCGTGGCCAACTTCTACTACGAGCGCTTCCATGATGCCGCGATGTTCGCACCCGCCCCGAAAGGCACCGTGCCCACCGGGGTGGCGGTCTTCAAGGACGGCGACTACGCGATCCGTCGCTTCGCTGAGAAGGCGCACAACATCACGCACTGGTCGGAGTTCTACTCCGGCGGCCACTTCCCGGCCCTCGAGGTGCCCGACCTGCTGGTCGGCGATATCCGCGAGTTCTTCCGCACCATCGGCTGATCGCGTCGCGCCCGTAACATCACGCCGGGAGTTGCGTCTCCACCAGGGGAGAGACAGCATCGGTCCGTCGCATGGCGGAATACCAGGCCACCCAGCGCGCCGAAGGTGACACCACCGGTCTCCACCATGAGCTGACCGAACTCGTGCGCGATCGAGTCGGCCAGGCACTCGCCTCGGGGACAGCACCGAATTCCGTTGCGGCCGAACCCATTGTCGACGAGTTGACGGCCGCATACGCGGCAACATTCGATCGCCCCGATGACGCCGAGCTGCGGGGCTGGCTGCTGGCCCGGCTCGAGGTCGCGGGAGAGAGGTATCGGACTGCATTCGACGCGATCCAGCGGGCAGCGTTGGACATGCTAGACAGCAAACACCTGTTGCGGCAGGCAGCGAAGGAGGGTGGGCAGTTCGACCGGGCCGTAACACGTCGGTAGCAGACAGCTCCCAGCTTCGAAGCCGGGGGCTGTTTTCGGCGTATCGGCGAGTTCCTGCCTGTGTCCGTGAACCGTCCCGGGTTTGGGTACCCACCGGTTTATCTGTCACCGGCCCGTTGGTCGGCGCGGTGTGCATAGGAGTGAAACCGGTGTTTCTGCCGATTTACTTGCGCGGCCGAGTCAGTGCCCTGTGGGCTCAGCCTGTCACCCAGCCGTATACACGCTCGACGTGTAGTCGTACAACGATCCGGCCGTCGTTCACCATCGCCCGGCGGTAGTCGTCCCAATCCGGGTGTTCACCAACGATTCTGCGGTAAACATCAACCAGCTCGATGACCGTGTCGTCGTCGATCTGCCGCGCGGACGCCGACAGCTCGGCGATGGCTTCGGCCACCGCGTAGCCGCCGACCCCGCTCGACGCGGTCACCTTGAAGCTGGCCCGAGGATCGCGCCGCAGGTTGTGCACCTTCGCAAGGCTGCTCATCGTGGAGAACCGGATCAGGCCAGGCACCGCGGTGTAGTTGACGTCGGACAACTGCGGTCGACCATCCCTCTTAATCGTTGCGAGCGTGCCCAAGTCGGCACCGGCAATGACGTCCCACAGGTGATCAGACATCAGCCCATCCTATGACCAGAAACCCCTCGCCGACAGCGCAGTCGACGGCGGCAAGGAAGGCCACCGCAGGTCCAGACGAGGCGATTGCCAGGACATCGCGATGCATTGCAGCGGCGTTGGATTGCGCAACATCTGCCGGGCACCCAGTGCCAGTATCGCCCGCGATAGTTCTGCCAGTGCGGGTGGGACAACGCCGGACGTGCCGCGATGTTCGCGCCCGCGCCGAAGGGCGCCGTGCCCACTGGTGTCGCGGTCTTCAAGGACGGTGACTACGCGATCCGCCGCTTCGCCGAGAAGGCGCACAACATCACGCACTGGTCGGAGTTCTACTCCGGCGGCCACCCTGCGCTCGAGGTGCCCGACCTGCTCATCGGCGATTTCCGCGAGTTCTTCTGCACCATCGGCTGATCGCGTCGCGCCCGTAACATCGCGCTGGGACTTGCGTCTCCACCAAGGGGAGGCAGGAGAGTAGGAAGCAGTAGGCACGAGAGCGGCCCGGCGCCTTCGAGGTGCCGGGCCGCTCTCGTGCTACCAGGTTCGGGGGCACGATGGAACAGAGCCGGACGGGTGAGTCAGCAGCGCTGAGATGGCCGCGCTCGGTTCGACATTCGAGTTCGGCCGCGCCCATTTCGTGCCCACAACCGCCCGGAATCCGACGTCATCGCGGATCAATCACAGTCATGTGTTTCCGCCCGGTGGTTTCAACCGGCCGAGCCAGTGCGGACCTTGGGGGCGTTGGGGTCGTATATCACAGCCTCGGAATAGCCGATACGTGTTGGTTCGGTCGGCAATTGACTAGTTCTCGAGGGGAAATCGTCGCCCAGGGACGAATGTTCAGTTATCACATGCGGTGGGCACTTCACCCCTTCGACTTCCACCGATTCGTGGGGTCGAACCACCACATTGAAGGGGGTTTCGGTTTCTGATGCGGTGCCGATGATGCGGCAGTGCTGCCAGGCTTCGATGAGATAGGTGTCGTCGGTGTCGTTACGGCAACTCGTGCCCGAACAAGACACCCCCTCGGGAAAGGGCCGCGCACTGGCCTGCGGGGCCAGTCCGACGACGGTGGCTGTGAACACAGCGCCCGCGATACCCGAGACAGCCAGCAACCGGTTGAACAAATTGATCGTTGTCCTTTCGACTTTCCTGCATGCTGTGACATGCGCGATTACCGACCACTGCCGCACCCGGCGAACCCGGCGTCGACGGCGGCCAGGACGGTTGCCCGTCCATCGCAGTATGCATTCGCCTCGATGGTGGGAACATCCGCCGGCAAGCGCGCGTCGGGGCAGGTGTCCAACGGTCCGAACCACTCCGTGTGTTCGATCAGGGTTCCAGATACAACCGTTCATTGGGGAGACGCGGGTAGTCGCTGGCGTCGCCGAGGTCCATGGTCACTGCATCGGCGTGGTGCCGCGCCTGATGCTCTTGCATAAAAGTCAGCGCCGCGGTGAGGCAGGCGGCGAAGTCGAATCGTGCTCCGTGCAGGAACACGCTCAGATGCACATCCGGCTCTCCTGGGTTCGGAGATACGTTCGCGCTCACGGGTTCTCGCGATCGCCAAGGCTGGCTGACAGGGCATCTATCGCGTCGTCGCTGCTTCGGTCGTTCTCGTAGTCGGCGCACCAACCGCCCTCGTCCACCTCGGCAATCCCGTCGGCGGTGTGGCAGAGCGTGACGCTATCGACAGGTGCGAGGTTCAATTTCTCCGGCGTGTGTTCGTGAAAAGCCTTCAGCAACGCCGCCACCGACGGCGCGATCTCGGTCCTACGTTGCCGTTCAACCTCATTCATGGCGCACAACTCCGAAACCGCTGGGCGCGAAGTCGGTGCGGTCGTCGAGGACCCGCACACCGTCCACGGACCACTCAAGCATGAGCGTCCTTCCGTCGCACCGGCCGGCAGTGCTCTGAGCAGGCGCGGATCGCGTCAACCACCACAAGTCCGGACGGTCGGAAGGTGCATCGGGGTGGTTCGATCCAGCGCCGGAACTGCTCACCTTGGTCGACTGGTGACGGTAACGCGACAGTGCCACCGGTTCGCACCACCGATACATTCAGACGGAACATCTCGGCGAACAGGAGCACGTCATCGGGGATGTCGGGCCTGATCAAGTACGTCCAGCGGTTAGAGCGTGGATGCGACAGGATTGGACCAATGTCCGAACCCTGGTGCTGCATACGTATTTTCACGGCCTGGCCAAGGTGAGCAGGAAGCATCAGTGCCCAAACGTGTTCGGCCGTCATGATGATGCGGCCCAGGTGCGGCGGATCGATGTTCGCGGGCAGATCACACACTCGCCGGTAGAACTGGCAGCGCGATATCGGGCTATCGCCAAAAGCTATGTGGTCCATCGGTTTCAGGCCCCTCGATCAGGTTGTTCAGTGCCGGTTTGCTCGGGTTGCCACTTGCGTAGGGCGTCTAGGTACCGCTCGATGACATCGACCGGGACATCAACCACGGCCGCGGCGGGCGGACCGACGAGCGGCATGCGGTGCGGTAGTTCTGGATTCAGCATCGTGACCCCCTGGTACGACGGCGGCTGAGGTGCGTGCGGTTTGCTGGTCGACTGCCCGTCCGCGTGGCACACATTGAGTACACACCGATTCGCATTATTTTGGAACCGATCCACAGCGATGCGTAGCAAGATAAAAACGTTCCAATCAAGCTGAATTAAGTAGCGGAGCTAACGACGGGCAAGGTGGTTCTGATGGCGACTGAGACAACGACCCTTCCGCGCAGGCTGCTGGCCCGACGGCTGGTCGAATTGCGCGAAGCCGCCAAACTCAAGAGCGACGAGGCGGCCAAACTTGCCGAGATCGGCCGACAAACGCTGTGGCGCTTGGAGAATGGACGCACCTCAGAGGTGAAGAAGCCGATCATCCGAGCACTGTGCAGGGTGTACCAGGTCGGCGAGGATGACGTGCTCGGGCTGCTGTGGCTGGCAGACGAGTCCCGCAAGGACGGTTGGTGGCAGTCCTACAGCGACGCGATCCGCTATGCCGATCTGTTCCTCAGTCTGGAGGAGGCCGCGAGTCGAATCAGCTCGTTTCAGCTGACGCTGTTGCCCGGACTTGCGCAAACTGCCGACTACCGCCGTGCAATGGCGCGGAACTATAGGCCAGCGTTGAGTGCTGAGGAGATCGAACGACACATCGAGTTGCTAGCTAAACGTCAAGCGCGCCTTACAGATTCGAGCAACCCGCTGACGCTGGAGGTATGGCTCAGCGAGGCGGCGCTACGGCACCGAATCGGTGGTGCATCGGCCATGGCCGCCCAGACGCAGCATCTCTACGAGCTGAGCGCGCTGCCGAACGTGTCGATCCGGGTCGTTCCCCTGACGGTCGAAGGCTATTTGGGACTGGAAACAGGCTCGTTCGTGCTGCTCGAGTTCCCGAGACATTTGAACCCGTCACTAACTCAGCCACCAGTCGTATACATCGAGAGCTACGCTGGAGCTCTGTACCTGGACAAACCAACGGAGATCGAGTCATATCAAGCAGCGCTGTCAGCTATCGAAGAGGTAGCGCTGGATGAGCCGCAGTCCAGGGCGCTGCTACAGAAGATCGAACAGGAGTACCGAGCGTGAATATCGACCTATCGGCTGCGAAGTGGTACAAGAGCAGCCGTAGCCACACCGGCCAAGACTGTGTGGAGGTCGCGCACCTTGACGGGGGCATGGTCGGAGTGCGTGACTCGAAGAATCCGACCGGCCCAGCGCTCGTCTTCACCCCTGCCGAGTGGGACGCGTTCACTGCTGGCGTACACGATGGCGAGTTCGACCGGCCATGACAGGTCGCTGGTGCCGCATCCAGATACCTTCTGCGGAATCGGGCTTCGGATGGGGATCCTCCGAGCGCAGTCGAAATGTGGTATCGGACGGCGTGTCGAGCCACGTTTCGACTGCGTTCGGAGGGCGGCTTGACCTGATTACGCAGCAACCAATCTGGATAGGGCACTAGCAGAAAGGCCCCAGCTGGGGGCTGTCTTTGTGGTACGCCCGGCATGGGCGATCCGCTCGAGGGTGCGAGTCCCTTGAAGGAAGACGTGGTGCTAACTCTGAGCCGGAGTTCTACTCCGGTGGCCACGTCCCGGCGCTCGAAGTGCCTGACCTGCCCATCGGCGATATCCGCAAGTTCTTCCGCACCATCGGCTGAGCCGTAGCAGCGCGCGGGGACTTGCGTCTCCATCAGGGGGAGACAGGAGCAATTGTCAAGAGTTGTGGATTGATTGGCTCAGCGGCGGGCGGTCGGGATCGACGCGGTAAGGGCTTGGGGCCACGTGAGTTCGAGTTCTTC
>NZ_JBEXUI010000023.1:0-136583 GCF_040614395.1 Nocardia sp. NPDC005998
GGAGATCTTCGGCCCGGTGGTCGCGGTGACCCGGTTCGACACCGTGGACGAGGCAGTCCGGATCGCCAACGACACCCTCTACGGGCTCGGCGCGGGCGTCTGGACCAGGGATATCACCACGGCGTATCGGATGGGCCGGGCAATCAAGGCAGGGCGAGTATGGACCAATTGTTTCCACGCGTACCCCGCACATGCCGCCTTCGGCGGGTACAAGAAATCCGGCATCGGCCGGGAAAACCACAAAATGATGCTCGACCACTACCAGCAGACCAAAAATTTGCTGGTCAGTTATTCACCGACAAAACTCGGACTCTTTTGATGCATGGCAGAGTAGCCCGCGTCGCGATCACCGAGCGGGCGCGAGAAGTGTTGCGCCGGTTGATCGAACAGCACGGCCCGGTGCTGTTCCATCAATCCGGCGGCTGCTCACCGATGTGCATCGGTGTGCGCGAATTCCGCATCGGCGGCACGGATGTGCTGCTGGGTCGGCTGCCGTGGCATACCGAATTCTGGATCAGCGGCGAGCAGTACGAACACTGGAAAAATACTCATCTCACTGTCGACGTGGTGAGTGGACGCGGCAGCGGAATCTCACTCGAGGCGTCCGAGGGCATGCGTTTCATCATCCGATCGCGGCTGCTGACCGATGAGGAGACTACGGTGCTCGCGGCCGGGCCACCGCCACGGAAGGGAGCCGATCGGATGGACTGACTGCCGCTAGCAGTCGCCTCGGCCTGATTCACGCCTGCGTAGGTGCGTCCGCGGGCGACAACCCGGTGTTCGGCCAGGGGGTTCCGCAGCCCCGGACCGACACCGCGAGGCCCCGCCGTCCCGCTGCAGACCGGGACGGCGGGGTCGGGGGCGGGGTCAGCGGCCGGGCAGGAACCGCAAGCTGCGGGCGAGGGTCATCAGCAGCCGCTGCCACTTGTCCTGCGAAATCACCACTGGCGCATCGAGATTCATGAATCGCGTGACGACCACCGTCTGCGGTTCAGTGAACTTCAGCAGACCGTCCGGGCCATGCCTGCGCCCGACACCGGAAATGCCCATACCGCCCATCGGCGCGGCGGTGGTGCCCCAGGCCGGTGCGTATCCCTCGTCGACGCAGACGGTGCCTGCATGCAACCGCTCGGCGATCCGCTCGCCCGCGGATTTGCTCTGCGCCCATACGCTCGCGTTCAGTCCGTACTCGGTGTCGTTGGCCAGCTCGATCGCCTGCTCGACATTCTCGACCGGGTAGATCGAGACCAGCGGGCCGAAGGTTTCATTGCGACCGCATTCCATCTCGTCGGTGACATCGGCGAGGACGGTCGGTTCGAAGAACAGCGGCCCCAGATCCGGGCGCGCCGAACCGCCAGCGAGCACCTTCGCGCCCTTGGAGGTCGCGTCGGCGACGTGTTTGGCGACGGTCTCCAATTGCGCCTCGGAGATCAGACTGCCGATATCGGCCGAATAGTCATAGGCGGCACCGAGTTTCGCGGCCTTGACGGCGGCGACGAACTTCTCGGTGAACTCCGCGGCGACCGCCTTCTCCACGTACAGCCGCTCGATCGAGATGCACAGCTGTCCGGCATTGGAGAAGGCGGCCCGCACCGCGGCCTTGGCGGCCCGATCCAATTTCGCGCCGCGGGTGACGATCATCGGGTTCTTGCCGCCGAGTTCGGCGGAGAAGCCGATAAGCCTGCGCCCGCACTGTTCGGCCAGTGTGCGCCCGGTCGCTGAGGATCCGGTGAACATCAGGTAGTCGCAGCTGTCGACGATCGCGGTGCCGACCACGGTGCCCGGACCGGGTACGACCGCGAGCAGGTCGCGGGGCAGCCCGGCCTGGTAGAGCAGCTCCGCGCTGGCCAGTGCGGAGAACGGGGTCTGGCTGTCCGGCTTGACGACCACCGCATTGCCCGCGAGCAGCGCCGGGATCGAATCGCCGATGGACAGCAGCATCGGATAGTTCCACGGCGCGATCACACCGACGACGCCCTTGGGCTGATGGCGCACGCTCGCGCGATTGAGTACCGGGAATGCGCCGGGCACGCGGTGCGCATCGAGCAGATCGGGCGCGACCCTGGCGAAGTAGCGAGTCGCGAAGATCAGGCCCATGATCTCTTCCTGGGCGGCCCAGCGGGCCTTGCCGGTTTCGGCCTGGATCACGTCCATCAGGAATTCCCGCTGTTCGATGACCAGTTCCCGATACCGCTCGAGCACCTCGGCCCGGTCCTTGGCCGACCGCGCGGCCCACCGGGCCTGTGCCGCCCTGGCCTTGCCGAATGCGACCGTCACGTCCTCGGCGCTGCCCACCGGCACGGTGCCCAGTGGTTTGCCGGTGAAGGTCTCGGCGATTGTCTTGCGCGCACGCTCGGCGGGATCATTGATCGCGGCGAGCGCACTGAGACGGTCGAAGACTTCGGCATTCGGCGCGGACATCGGTGCCTCCTACTTGTCAGTAACCCCGGGATACACACAACATACGCCGCGCGGGGCGCCCGCAGCAGCCACTACCCCGCGGTTGACGGAGATCGACGCGTATTCGGCCGGAACTGTCACCTTCCGCGGACCTGATTTGTCTTATGGACACCCTGCCCCCAACGAACTCAGGGAGGAATCATGAATGTCGCGTTGTGGATCGGACAGATCTTCCTTGCCATCGTGTTCACCGCATCCGGGCTCGCGAAATCCACGCAGCCCAAGGAGAAACTGGTCGAAATGGGCCAGACCGGAGTTGCGGTATTCCCGAAGCCGGTCGTGCGGCTGACCGCCTACAGCGAACTGCTCGGCGCCATCGGGATCATCGTGCCCTGGTGGACCGGGATCGCGCGGGTGCTCACCCCGCTTGCCGCGGTCGGTTTCGCCGTGGTGATGATCGGCGCGATCACCTCGCACGTGCGCCTGCGCGAACCCCGCAATATCGCGATCACCACGACGATCCTCATCATCGCCGTCCTGGTTGCCATCGGCCGTTTCGCTGGCCTGTGAACGCGGTGGCGATTCCGGTACCGAGGGCCTTCGCCGACGCTCGATCACGATGAGGGGTTCCGGTAGTAATCAAATTGCCGACTCCGAACAGCACCTCCTGCTCGCGCAGACCGGTCAGGATCTCTCCGGCCTCGGCTATCTTGCGCACGAATCACGTTGAGACGATCAGCTTCAGCGGTGACAGTGGGGCGGTAGATGAGCAGCGTCAGTAGAGCTCGACTCCGTCCCACAGATCCCGGACTGGGCACGGGTCGTCAACGACGGTGGGCTGGAGGTCCAGTCGCATGGTTGTCCTGCGGGCGGGTTCGTAATGCGGCCAGTTCACTCGCCCGGTGCTGGCGAACTGCACCCAGGTGTGGTGCACGATATCGGCCAGCTGCTGTGGTGGGTTCGGGCCGGTGATCCATTGCATCCGCCGATCGTGGAGTTGGTCGAAGACGAACGGGACCTCGAGGAAGTGGCATGATCCGAGTTGTCCATCGAATTGTGGGGAGCGCCAGGCGAATTCGTACATGTAGGTGGCCGCCGGTGCACTGGTGCGGGCGTCGGCGAGCCGGAGGCCGGGGATGGTGTAATACCAGTCCGCCTGCAGGATCGCCAGCAATGCACCGGGATCGGCGCCCGGGTAGGCGGCGCGGTAGGCCGGTAGCGCCCGGTCGACGGGCAGCCGGTACATACGCATCGCAGTGGTCAATTCCTCCTCGGTGACCGAATCAAGGTTGCGGAACGGTACCAGCGACAGTCGTCCCTCTTCGCCGTTGTGTCCGAGCAGCACATCCACATCGGCCCCCGCTCCAGCGGTGACGGCGTCGATGGGTTTGGCGGGCAGGGTGGCGCCGTCGAGCGTGGGCCGCCACATATTGATGCGGCATCCCGGCTCGCCGCCCCAGCGTTGCGGATCCGGTTGCTGCGCAAGGTCACCCATGACCGTGGTTTGCGCGGCGAGCACGCGCTCGACACCGACTGCGGCGACGGCGTCGCGTGTCGGCTCCACGCCGAGCTTCGCGATGAGGCGCTGTCCGATCTCGTGGGCGGTGTCGGTGGAGTAACAGATATTGCCCGCACCGCTTTCCATGATCGCGCGCCGAAACAGCCCCGTGGCGCCCGGCATCGCCAGCAGAGTGCCCACCGCCATGGCGCCGGAGGACTGCCCGAAGATTGTGACGTTGCCGGGGTCGCCGCCGAAGGCCGCGATGTTGTCGTGCACCCATGCCAGCGCCGCAATCTGGTCCAGCAGACCGACATTCGCCACACCGTCGTCGAGGAACAGGAATCCCTCGGCACCCAGCCGGTAGTTCATCGCGACGAACACCACGCCGTCGCGGGCGAATGCGCTGCCGTCGTAGAGTCCGTTGCTGCCGGTATCGAAACCGCCACCGTAGATCCACACCAGTACCGGCAGGCGCGCCGAGCCGGGGTCGGGGGTCCAGATGTTCAGGTTGAGGTAGTCCGCGCCCGGAATCGGCGGCGCGGAGAAGTCCAGCGGCGGCGGGGTCGGCGGCTGCGGTGGCGTGGGGCCGAGGGCGAGCGCGTCACGCACCCCGGTCCACGACTGGACCGGGTGCGGCGGCAGATAGCGGTCCACACCCTGCGGTGGCGCGGCATAGGGCACACCCTTGAACACGTGCACACCTGCGGTCACGATGCCCCGCACTCGCCCGGCTCGCGTCGCGACGATTGATTCAGTTGTGTTGCCAGCACCGCAACCGGCGGCGGCCAATGCGGCGAACGCGGAGGTCGCCGCCGCGCCGCGAAGAAATGTTCTGCGGTTCAAGATTCTTCCTTTCTTCCCGCCCAGCACGCGACGCCCATCGAGGAGCCCCTCTTCATTTCTCGGCTGTACCCACGATGTGGCGCGAAAACGCGGCAGTCCCAGACCCGTCACACTCGGCGAGAGACGCCGACGAAGCTGCCTCCGTGCACATGGACTACGAATGGCAGGTCGATCCCCGTGCCGCCGCGCTCGGGCGAGGGCCGATACACCCGGACGGGGAGTTCGCAGCCGGGCAGCGGCACTTTCTGCCAGTGATTGTGGCGCCGGGATCCAGGCTCCCGAGGATCGCTCGCGCCGCCTCCGACGCCCGGAAACGGTTCTTCGCTTCACGGTAGGCGACCAGTTCCTCGACCGTGACGGTCGAATAGTTCGGCCCCACTGGCCGTTCGACGTCGACGGCTTTGCTCATGTCCGCTCCCTGATACGACTCCGATTCCCAATACCTACGATGTAGGTTTCGTAGCGACGGTATATCCTACGGTGTAGGTTTGACAAGAGGAGGGAGTAGAACGTGGCCCGGCGCACACAGGGCACGTCGGCAGGGCTCAGCCGCGAGCGCATCGCGGCCGCCGCCGTCGCACTCGTCGACCGTGACGGCCTGGAGCGCTTCGGGGTGCGGCGGCTCGCTGACGAGCTCGGGGTCGACCCGATGTCGATCTACAACCACATCAAGGGCAAGGCAGCGCTGCTGGACGCGGTCTCGGAGGCTGTGCTCACCGAGATGGCGATCAACGCCGAGGGCGCACCCGATACCTGGGAAGAGATCGCTCGCTGGACAGCGCACAACTACCGGGAGACCGCCTACCGGCACCCTCACGTGATCCCATTGCTGGCAACCCGGCCGCAAAACTCGCCGCCGGCCCTTGCCACGCTGGAACAGCTGGTCACCGCAATGCGTACGGCCGGTCTGCCCGACCAGGTTATCTCGGACGCACCGCTGGTCTTGTTCGGCTTCCTCAACGGATATCTGCTGGCGGTCCTCAATGGCGGATCCGACGGTGCGGCAACCGTGCCCGCGATCGACCCCATGCTGTACCCCACGATGGCCGCCCTTGCACCCACCATGGCCGACTTCGGGTCCGTGGCGGAATTCGACCGGATGCTCGACGCCGTGCTCGGCGGAATTCGTGACCGGACCGCTTGGCAGGCAACCGAAGAACGCGCAGGCCACAACGATGGGAAGGCAAAACCGCCCATCGTTCGTCAAGGCTCCGGCTCACGAGCGGACCCAACCGGGTAGTCGCTCCCGCCGCCAATATCCGGGAACTCCCGCAGACGCGCCAACTCTTCGTCCGCGAACACCCTCGTCGCCACGAAACCCGATCTCCAGCACACCGACCAACCCCATCGGCAGCCAAGCCGAGCACCAACCGAGCCCATCCGCAGCTCGAACCAGCAACACGCCATCGCTGCTGGTCAAGCCATTGCCGTTGGTTTTCGCGCGATTACTACAGGGAACCCGATGCGGCGCAACAGTTCCAGCCGATCGGGGGTGGGAGTCGAATCCGGACCGGCGCCGTTTCGGAATGTCAAATCGGGTCCCGCTCACCGGGACGCGGGAAACGAAATGGTCACAACTGATTTAGGTTGGGTCGATGTTCAGAGCGAGGCTCGGGGTCCGAACGCGGATTCTGGCGATCGCGCTCGTCCCGAGCCTGACTCTGCTCGTGGTCGGCGTGGGATCGGCGGGATACCTGGTTGCCGAGGGAAATAAGGCCAAGAACTGGGCGTCGCAGAATCAGCAGGCGATTCCCTCGATCCGGGAATTGCTGGAGGCCGTCCAAAGTGAACGTCAGCTCACGCTGGCCGCGCTCACCGGCGACGAGACCGCGGCACCCGCACTCGGCGCGGCCCGGATCCGGCTGGACAGCGCGCTGAAGGGCCTTGTCGCGGCTGGCGACAGATTGCGTGAGGTCGACGATTCCAAGATCGGCGACAATGCCGCCAACTTCATGACGCTCTCGACGTCGATGACCCAGGTGCGCACCGCAACCGATGCGGGCGCACTGCCCATCCCCGACGCGTACAACTTCTACAACCGGCTGCTCGATGTCATCTCTTTCGGCACCGAGATCGCCGAGCAGACCGCGCCGGATGCCGAGATCGGCGTGCATATCGCCGACGGTATGCGGATCTTCCTGGCGACCGAGGCGATGTCGCGCAGCAACGCGCTCGCGGCCGTGATCGTCAATGTGAACGGGCCGACCCCCATTTCGATCGAGGAGTTCCTGCACGAGAGCGGCTTCTACCACGCCGAAGTCGCCAATCTGGCGGGCGAGCTCGACCCGAAGCTGCAGGAGAGCCTGCACGCGCTGATGGCCGGTCAGGCCTGGCAGCAGTTGACGGCCATGGAAAACGCTGTGGCCCAGCGCAATATGACCGCGACGAGCACAACTTCCACCGGCACCAGCTCATCGAGCACGTCCAGTGGCACCGGCAAGCAGTCGACGCCGCCGCCACTGCCGTTGAGCCCGCAGGAGTGGCACAATGCCGCCGCCGAGGTGAACCGCGGACTGATCGACGTCTGGATCGCCCAGAACAAGAACTCACAGAGACTCGCCGAGGACAAGGCCGCCGACGCCACCGAGACCTCCGCGTGGGCGGGCGGCGGTGTCGTGGCGGTCAGCCTGTTGGCATTTGTCATCGCGATCCTGCTGGCCAACCGAGTCATCCGCAGGCTCAAGCGACTTCGCGGCGAAACCCTGGCCCTGGCCGATGAGCGTCTGCCCGAGCTCATGCGGCGGCTGGGCGAGGGCGAACTCATCGATCCCGATGCCGAGGCAGCGAACCTGAACTATGGTTCCGACGAAATCGGCCAGGTGGCCAAGGCATTCCAGCATGCGCACGCCGCGGCCGTCGCGGGCGCGGTGAACGAGGCGCGCACCCGCGAGGGCGTGAAGGCGGTCTTCCTCAATATCGCCCACCGCAGCCAGATCGTGGTGCACCGGCAGTTGGAGATCCTGGACAAAGCCGAAGAGCGCCAAGAGGATCCGGCCCTGCTGGACACGCTGTTCCGGCTCGACCACCTGGCCACCCGGGAACGCCGCAATGCCGAGAACCTGATCATCCTGGGCGGCGGTCGGCCCGGACGTCAGTGGCGCAATCCGGTGCCGCTGCTCGATCTGGTGCGCAGCGCGGTCGGCGAAACCCTGGACTACGCCCGGGTTCGGGTGGCCCGGCTCCCGGAGGCGCAGGTACTCGGCGCGGTCGTGGCCGACCTCATCCACCTGCTCGCCGAACTGGTGGACAATGCGACCTCGTTCTCGCCGCCGCAGTCGCGGGTCGAGGTGACCGGCAATGTGGTCGGCAAGGGTGTGGTCGTCGAAATCAGCGATCAGGGCATGGGCATGCCCGAGTCCGAGATCACCAGGGTCAACGAAATGCTGCGCCAGCCACCGGATTTCGGTGTCGCCGCACTGTCGGCGGATTCGCGTCTCGGACTGTTCGTCGTCGCGCAGCTGGCCGCCCGCCACAGTGTTTCGGTCCGGTTGACCGAATCCGATTACGGTGGCGTCCGCGCCATCGTGCTCATCCCGAAGTCCCTGCTCGCCGACGGAACAACCCCCGCGCTCACGTCGGGTTCGGAACCATCGGATTCGGTGCGCAGACGACGGCATCCGGTCCCCTTCGTCGACTCCTCGCCCTATGGCGCCGCCGAGTCCGATTCCGCGGTGCTCACCGCGCCGCCACTGGCTCCGCCCGCGGTAGCGCCCGTGACTCCGGCGGATCCGCCGCGGCCCGCGTTCGAGGCGCCGCAGCCATCGGCATCCGACACCAGGCCGGCGCTGCCGCGCCGCAACCGACAGGCCAGTATCGCACCACAATTGGCGCAGCAGGCCCCGGCGGAACCGGCTACCGAACAGCAGCCGGAGCGGGAGCGCTCGGCCGAGCAGGCCCGAGATCTGATGTCGGCCATCGAAAATGGGACCAGACAGGGCCGCCGCGCGGTCCCCGATTCCGCGATCCCCGATGTTGTGGTGCCCGAGGTAGCATCCACTGAGCATTACGGCGCATCCGCTGCGCCTGCCGTCAATCCCTCGGATGAACAGGAAGGCAACGGTGACTTCTTCCAGCCCCGGTGATCTCAATTGGCTGCTCGATGATCTAGTCGATCGGCTGGCGGGCGTGCGTTATGCGGTGGTGCTGTCCACCGACGGCCTGCTGCTGGGCCGTTCCACCGCGATGACCCGCGAGGACGCCGAACATTTCGCCGCCATGTCCTCCACCCTCTACGGACTGGCCCGCAGCGCGGGCAGCCGTTTCGAGGGCGGCGGGGTCCGCCAGGCGGTGATCGAACTCGATCGCGCCGTACTGTTCGTGACCTCGGCCGGGGACAATGCCTGCCTGGCCCTGCAGGCGGCCGAAACCGCGAATCTCGGAATGGTCGCCTACGAAATGAACGTCACCGTGCAACGCGTCGGCACCTACCTATCGACCCCAGCGCGACTGCCATGACACGCAGCGGCGGGCAATGGTTCGATGAGGATGCCGGTCCGCTGGTCCGGCCCTATGCGCTGACCCGCGGGCGGGTCATGGGGGCAGGTCACGATCTGGACATGCTCACCGTGGTCGTCATGGCCGATCGCGCGCCCACCCTGCGCCGCACCGAACCCGAATACGCGGACATCGTCGCGCTGTGCCGCGTTCCGCAGTCGGTCGCCGAGGTGGCTGCGCATGTGAAACTTCCCTTGGCGGTAACCAAGATCCTCGTCGGCGACCTGATCGGCGAGGGCCACTTGATCTTCCGGGCACCGGTACAGCCGGATGCGGGCCCCGGCGATCTCAACGTATTGCGAGCGGTACTGGATGGCATCCGAAAGCTTTGACCCGACCCGACCCGGTGCGACACCGCATCTGGCCGCCTCGGTCAAGATTCTCATCGCCGGTGGCTTCGGCGTCGGCAAAACGACCATGGTCTCATCAATCAGCGAGGTCGCGCCGCTGCGCACCGAGGAACTGATCACC
Source organism: Nocardia sp. NPDC005998 (assembly GCF_040614395.1). Lineage (NCBI taxonomy): Bacteria > Bacillati > Actinomycetota > Actinomycetes > Mycobacteriales > Nocardiaceae > Nocardia > Nocardia sp. NPDC005998. The sequence goes on from NZ_JBEXUI010000023.1 coordinate 9,710, forward strand.
GAGGTCAGCACCGGCATCGACGACCTATCCGGCGTCGAACAGAAGACCACCACCACGGTCGCACTGGACTTCGGTCGGATCACCATCGACAGCGAGTTGGTGCTCTACCTGTTCGGGACACCGGGCCAGGACCGATTCTGGTTCCTGTGGGATGAACTCTCACGTGGAGCACTCGGCGCGGTCGTCATCGCCGACACCCGCCGCCTCGGCAATTCCTTTGCCGCCGTAGACTTCTTCGAACGCCGTGGGCTGCCGTTCCTGGTCGCGGTCAACTGCTTCGACGGCGCACCGGTCTACACCGTCGACGAGGTCCGCGACGCTCTCGACCTCGACCCCCACATCCCCACACTGCTCTGCGACGCCCGCGACCGCGCCTCCTGCAAACAAGTACTACTCGAACTGGTGCAACACCTCATCGAACGCGCCGGACGGGCACCGGTTGCGACCTAGCGGTATTCGCAGCGGGGGCCGATGCAGCGGCCGGTGATGCCAGCGACCTCCCAGTCGTCGAGACAGCCGACGAGTCGGCGTTCGGTTTGTTCACCGAGTGCGGATTCGAGGGTGACCAGCCAGATCCCCTCATACTCCCGGACCTGCGACGATGTGCACATGATTCACGCTGCTCGCACATTCCTGCCACAGGTCAGCGCGGGATCAAGGTCGCGGGTCTGCGCGTCGAAACGGACTACCGCGCGGGTGTTGGCGGCGCCGCGGTCGGTGTGGACTTCATACTGAACGCCAAGGCCATGTCCCCGGCGATCGCGATCACCGTGAGCACGGTCGGAATGACTAGGCGGCGCAGCATGATTCACCACCGCACCAGCGGGCAGTAGCGGTCGTCACATTTCGACGGGTCGGCAATCTCAGATCTGGTGCAGCCAGGAGATGAAGAGCAGTACGCCGCCGACCGTCAACAGCAGCGATACCGGAAGTGGCCACCACGGCCCGTCCCGGCCGAGCAGCCGCCGGGTGAGTCGCACCTGCACGACGCCGAGTCCGGCCAGCAACAGACCCCACGCGGGCAGCAGGCCGATCCCGAGCAATGCGTGCACCGCCCAGGCTCCGGCCAAGGTCGGACCACCCCACGAGTGCTCCAGATCGTCGGCCGCTATCAGCGGGTAGACGGCCCCACGCACCGCCGCGACGGTGGCCAGAAAGGCTAGAAACCAGGTCACCAGGCCGACTGCGACGGCAAGCATCGAATGCACGGTCGCACGCACCGCCAAGGCATCGCGCGGCGCGATGAAGATGGCGAGCATCCGGCGCGGAACGCGCAACCGGCTGGCGATGGGGCCGAGGGCGAGCACCGGCGCCACCAACGCGTATGCGGCCCAACGCAACAGTGTGCGAACCGTGGTCATGACATCGACGGTATCCCTTCGGTGGGCACGCTAGCGCATCATGCCAATCGACCCGCGTCGACGAGATCGTCGAAGAGCAGTTGATCCACCGGTGGCACCAGTGCGCGGTCGGCGTAGGAGAACCAGGCGACCTCTTCGATTTCACTGCTGGCCGCGAGCGTGCCGCGATAGTCGGCGGTGTAGCAACTCATTCGGACGATCACATCGGTGGCGGGTCCGTGCAGCGCGGCCTCGTAGGTCCCGAAGTGGGCGACGGTTTCCGGGACCAGAGCGACGGTCAGTTCCTCCTCGATCTCGCGCAGCAGCGTCTGCAGATCGGATTCCGTGCCCTCGCGTTTGCCGCCCGGAATATAGAAGATGTCCTTGCCCTTCGGGCGCGCGCACAGAATGCGCCCGCTCTCGATGCGCACCCACGCGACCGTGTCGATCAGCTTCTCCACTCGCCCATCCGCCACCGCCGCAGCCTAATGGACGTGGCACTCAGTGGGTGTGCTGGAGGCTGGCGGGGAGTATCGAGTGCCCGCCCGCGCCAGGGCCGTCGACCGGGCGCAGATCGGACCCCTGCACGTGCTCACCGCATTCGGCGCAGACCGGTTCGACCACCGTGGTCTTGCCGCAGCTTTCATGGACCGCCTGCACCGGCGGACCGTCGGGCGCGGCCCATTCGTCGCCCCATTGCCGCATGGCGTTCACGACGAGCCACAGTGAGCGTCCCTTGGGCGTGAGTCGATAGTCGTAGCGGACCGGATTCTCCTGGTAGGGAACCTTCACCATGATGTCGTGCGCGACCAGGTGCTCCAGGCGCTGGGTGAGCACATTGCGCGCGATGCCCAGACGCGCGCGGAAGTCGTCGAAGCGAGTCACGCCGAAGAGCGCGTCACGCACGATCAGCAGCGTCCACCACTCGCCCACCACCTCCAGGCATTGGGCGACCGAGCAGTTCATCTCGTCGAAGCTGGTCCTGCGCATGGGCCCAGCATAGTCGGTTGCTTGAAAGAACTAACTGACCTATGGTTCGTTTCATGATGCAACTCACTAGTCGGCTGGGTGACGAGTTCGCCTTGGCCGAGACCGACTACCGCATCTGGCGGGCCCAGATCGATAAGACCTGGGGCGGTTGGACCGGCCCGCACGGTGGTGTTATCGCGGGACTCCTGGTCGAGGTCGCGCGGCGCGCGGGCGGCGACGACCTCCCGGTGCGTGCGCTGGATCTGCGGTTCCTCGGCCGACCGGCGGACGGGGTGCTCACCTTCCGGACGACTTCGCATCCGGTGGGACGCAGCACCGCGGTCGTCGAGGTAATGGCCGATCAAGAGGGAAAATCCATCGCATCCGCGGCGGTCACCTTCGGCCGGACCACGCCCACCCGGGTCCCTGATCTCCTGCCGGCCACCGCGCCGCAGGTGCCCGCGCCCGATGACTGTGCGCCGTTCCGGCTGCCACCGGAAATCGTGCCCGTCGGAGCGCATTTCGAGATCCGCCCGGCCGCGGGGCCGCTGCCGCTCACCGGCGCGGATGAGGCGTGGATGTGCGCGTGGATCTCGCTGGTGCCACGGTTGCCGACCGATGCCGCGACGCTCGCGGTGCTCGTGGACGCGCTACCGCCCGCCTTCTTCCCCACCCTGACCATGCCGGTCGCCGTGCCGACGGTGGCGTTCTCGATGCATCTGCACACCGACCTGACCCGGCCGACCCATCAGCCGGTCCTCATCCGCGCGACCAATGCCAGCACCAGTGGCGGTTGGTCGGTGGACGACATCGATATCTGGGATCGCGGCGGTGCGCTACTGGCCTCGGCCCGCCAAACCCGCCGAGTGCTCGGCTGAATCGGAGACATAGTCGTGAGTTCCGTTGTCACATCGAAGGATCGGCCTGTCGATTCCCGGGTGGTGCTGGCCATCGTCTCGGTCGGCATTCTGCTGTCGAGCCTAGATCTGTTCATCGTCAATGTCGCACTGCCCGATATGGCGCGCGATTTCGGCGATACCCAACTTTCGGGCCTGTCGTGGGTGCTCAATGCCTACGCGATCGTCTTCGCCGCGCTGCTGGTGCCTGCCGGGCGACTCGGCGATCGCGGCAGCAACCGAGCCACATTCCTGATCGGGCTCGCCATCTTCGTACTGGGGTCGGGGCTTTGCTCGGCGGCCTGGAATGTGCAGTCGCTGGTGGCGTTTCGGGTGTTGCAGGCGGTCGGCGCGGCGATGCTGACACCGTCCTCGCTGGGGCTGGTGCTGACCGCCACCCCGGCCGAACGGCGTCCGATGGCCGTACGGCTGTGGGTGGCCTTCGGCGGTCTCGGCGCCGCGCTCGGCCCGGTGATCGGCGGGTTGCTCGTCGAAATCGATTGGCGCTGGGTATTTCTGGTGAATGTGCCGATCGGATTGGCAGCGCTCGCGGTCGGGCTGCGGCTGCTGCCACAGGTGTGCGGGGACGGCGGCGCACTGCCCGATGTCTTCGGTGCGGTCATGCTGATCGGCTCGATCGGGGCACTGATCCTGGCGTTGGTGAAGGGTGCGGATTGGGGATGGACGTCGGCGGGGGTGCTCATCTCCTTCGCGGTCGCGGTGGTGTTCGGAGTCGCGTTCAGGATTTCCTCGGCACGTCACCACAGTCCGGTAGTGGATCCGGCGCTGCTGCGTGCGCCGAATTTTGTACTGATGGCGGGCAATTCGCTGTTCTTCCAGATCGCGTTCGCGGGGATGCTGCTCTCAGTGGTGCTGTGGGCGCAGAACGTGTGGGGCTGGTCGGCGCTGAAGACCGGCTTGGCTATTGCGCCCGGACCACTGGTGGTGCCGCTCGTCGCGATACTCGCGGGCCGGTTCATTGGCCGGGTCGGTGCGGGTCCGGTGATCGCCGCGGGCGGGGTGTTGTTCGCGGCGGGCATGGTGTGGTGGGCCCGGGCCATCACCCTGGAACCCGACTATGTGGGCGGGCTGCTCGGCGGCATGGTGGTCAGCGGCCTCGGCGTCGGCCTCACACTGCCGACCGCCTTTGCCGCGGGCAGCGCGGGTCTGCCGCCACAGCGCTTCGCCACCGGCTCGGCAGTCCTGAGCATGTCACGCCAACTGGGCCTCGCCATCGGTGTCGCCATCCTGGTCGCAACCCTCGGCTCCCCCACCGGACCACAGGCCACCCTCGACGCATTCCACCGCAGCTGGTACGTCAGCGCGGCCGCCGCGGTGCTGGCCGGACTCATCGGCCTCGGCGCACACATGCCGAAACCAGCTGCCGCACAACAGGAGTCGGTGAGCGAGCAGGTCACCGCCTGACACCCCGACCGGCGCTCGCCCAGCTTCGAGATCGGCGAGCGCCGGACTGTTTCAACGGCCGATTCGTTGGAAGCTGTCCGCGGATGGCTTGACACCACCACAGCCCGACGCCTGCGGCTGCTGGCGCTGCTGACGGCGACAGTGATCACGTTGCGGGCCAAAGCCGGAGAGCTCACCGACCAGTTCGTTCAGGCGCGGGTCGTGCCGATGGCGGCCCGCGTACAGCCGCAGGGCAGCGACCGTGCCACGGGCGGCGGTCTCCCCGTCGGCGAGCAGGTCGTGGGCGGTAGGGTCGAGGAAAACGAACCGGGCGAGGTTGCGATCGCGGCTCGGCAGGGCGTCTAAGTCGGTGAACAGGGCCTTGGCGAGCGGGTTGGCGCCCAGAACGTCCAGCCGGTGTCCGAGGATCATCGTGCCGCGGCGTCCAGCCGGGTCGGTCTGCGAGCTCGATATCCCGCGCGGCGGGTTGTCGACTTGGCGCTCGGCCGCGGGGCCGTCGCACGCGACTTCTGTTGACGCAGACAGGCTTCGATAGCGCCGACGGTCGGCAGAAGATGGCCCGCAACGTCGTGGCGCGGCTGGACGATCACCCTGTCCCGAATCCACGAGGTGCTCGATCGGGTCGGAACGTCGAGCCGCCGGAGTCGGGCTCGAGGTCGGTGCGCAGTGCGGTGAGCGCGGAGTGCAAGCCGTGTGCGAGCGCGGTGATGGTCGCGGGATCCCACAGTGGTGCGGCGTAGCGGATCTCGCCGTAGATGCCGTCCGGTTCGCCGCGCGGCCCGACGGTCTCTCTGAGTTGGATCAGCATCTCGAATTCGGCTCGCTGGGGCGGCAATTCGCGCAGTCGGACCTCGATGTCCCCGGCGCGGCCCGCCACCGGGATGTCGCGGAAGAACGTGGTGACGATCTGGGGCAGCGGCCGGTCGGGTCCGGTGTGCGCGGAGATGGATCGCTCGAACGGATATCGCTTGTTCTCGTGGGCCTCCAGGACTCGATCGCGAACCTGGCCGATCAGATGCCTTGCGGTGGGTGCGGTGGTGCGGTCGGCACGGATCAGCACGACGTCGGCAGCGCAGCCGAGCATCGTGTCGAGTTCGGGACGATCGCGTCCGCTCAGCGCCGTGCCGATGACCAGATCGGGCCCGGCGCCCAGGTCGGTGAGCGCGTACACCAGGGCCGCGTGCAGGACGGCGTAGGTGGTCGCACCGCAGCGGCGGGCGGTGTCCAGCAGATCGGCGTGGGCATCCGCGTCGAGCGTGAAAGGCAGCGCCGCCGCCGGATATCCACCGGCGGACGTCCGCGGATGGTCGACCTCCAGCGGCGGGGTGTAGTCCAGTCCGGCCAGCGTGCCACGCCAGTACCGCGCTTGGGCGGACCGGTCGTCCGCGGGATCGCCGCCGTGGTCGCGCAGCCACCGGACGTAATCGGCGAACTGGACCGGAGGCGTCGGCCAGCTGGGCGCCCCTCCCTCGGCGCGCGCCAGGTAGGCGAATTCGAGTTCGCGCAGCAGCAGCGCCAGCGACTCGGCGTCGCCCGCGCAGTGATGCAGGACGACGAGCAGGACGTGATGCTCGGGTGTCACCCGGTACAGCCGCACCCGGATCGGTGCCTCGGTGAGCAGCGTGAAACCGCTGGCGATCTCCCGTTCCAGCGACCGGTTCAGGTCCTCGACGTCGGTGATCTCGCGGTAGTCGACGGCGTCCGGGTCGAATGCCGCGATCCGCTGGACCGGCCCGGCAGCGGTGAAAGGCAAAGTGGTCCGCAGTATCTCGTGCCTGCGCACCACATCGCCGACCGCCGACCGCACGCCCGCATGGTCGAGTGGCCCGATCAGATCCACGGCGGCGGGCATCAAATAGTCGGCCGCGCCCTCGCTGAGATAGTTGACCGACCATAGTCGCTGCTGGCTCGGCGCGAGCGGGACCGCGTCGTCCGACGGGGAGACGTTGCCGTCGCTCGCCCGATACGCGATGCCCACCGGTTCCCGGTCGACGGCGCCGAGATCACCGCCGCGCTCGGCGATGCGCCGTTCCAGCGCGGCGACGGTAGGTGCGTCGAGCAGGTCGCGCAGGCTCACGACGACGCCGAAGGTCCGGCTCGCGGACGCCGCGAGCCGGATGGCCGCCAGCGAGTTCCCGCCGATACGGAAGAAATCGTCTGCCAGGCCGACCCGCTGCTGCCCGATGGCATCGGCGAAAAGCCCGGCCAGGATCTGCTGGCGCGGTGTCCGCGGCGGATCCGCGGCCGCCGAGGTGGGCATAGTCAGCGCTCGGCGGTCGATCTTGCCGTTGACGGTCAGTGGCAGCGCCGGAATCTGCACGATCACGGCAGGCAGCAGATAGGCGGGCAAGACCCGTGCGAGCCGGGACCGCATGGTGGCGGTGTCGATCGGCTCGACGGCGACGACGTGGGCGACCAAGGTCTTGCCCGCCGCCATCCGATGCGCGGTGACGACCGCCGCGGTGACCCCGGGCATGGCGCGGATCGCGTGTTCGATCTCGCCAGGCTCCACGCGGATGCCGTTGACCTTGACCTGCCGGTCACCGCGGCCGAGGAACCGCAGCGTGCCGTCGGCGCCCCAGCTGCCCTGGTCGCCGGTGCGATACATCCGTGATCCCGGTGCGCCGAAGGGATTGGCGGTGAACGCCGTAGCGGTGCGGCCGGGCATCTGGTGGTATCCCCGCGCCAGGCCCGCGCCGGTCAGATAGATTTCGCCGACCATGCCCGATGGCACCGGGCGTAGCAACGCGTCGAGGACGAGTGTTTCGGTGTGGTCTACAGCTCGGCCCACCGGAATCGCCTCGTCGGGCGACGGTCCGGTCGGAATCGAGTAGGCGGTGGCGTACGCGGTCGCCTCGACCGGCCCGTAGATGTTGACGATGGAGATGCCGGGCGCCACTGCGCGCATCGCCCGCACGGTGTCGGGAGCCAGGATGTCACCGGCGCTCGACACCGTGCGCAGTCGCGCGAGGCTTTCCGGTATGTCGTCGACGAGCACCTGGAACAGCCCGGCCGCCAACAGCATCGCGGTGACCTCCCCCGCCCGCAGGACGTGCCGGAAATCCTCGGCCCCGAGCCGGTCCGGTGTCGCGACGACCGCGGTATGCCCCTGCAACAGCGGCATCCAGAGTTCCCAGACGACCATGTCCCAGGCATACGGCGAATGCATCAGCATCCGTGCGTATTCCGGGCCCGCGGCGATCCGGTCGATGGCGCGGGTCACCACCGCGCGGTGCGTGGCGAGCACGCCTTTCGGCGCGCCGGTCGACCCCGACGTGAACATCAGCCAGGCCGCCGCGTCGGCGGGCACCGTGTCGACCGGTGTGGCCAGGACCGGCCCGTCGGACCGCGCGACGGCGTGCACCAACGCGTTGTCGTCGAGGACGAGTTCGGCGCCGGTGTGTGCCAGCGTCCAGGCGACACGGTCGGGCGGATCCTGTTCGTGCAGCGGGACGCAGATCGCGCCGAGCCGCATCAGCGCCAGCGTCGCGACGACCAGCTCCGGGGTGCGCGGCAGCCGCACACCGACCGGTGTCCCCAGGCGGACACCGTGTCGAGAAGCGAGATGGTAGGCGAATCGTTCGGCGCGGACCGCCAATTCGCAGTAGGTGATGTGCTCCCCCTCGTACCAGAGCGCATTGCGTTCGGGGAACCTGCGCGCGACCGAATGGAAGACCTCCGCGATACCGCGATCGGTGGCGCCCGCCGGATCCTCGTGCGGGCTGCGCGACGCGCCGACGGCAAGCGCGGGCGCGAGCCGCCCGGCGGGTGTGTCCGCCGAGGACGCGGCGACCTCGTTCATGGCGGTCAGAAAGCGGCTGTGCAGACTCGCCAGTGCCGCGGCATCGCACCGGTCGGCGGTGGTGTCCAGATCGATGCGCGGCGGACCGTCGCCGAGGTAGACGCCGATGCCGAATGCCTCGGTGTATCCGGTGGATACCGGGATCAGTGTGGCGCGCACGTCGCCGAAATGGATGTCCGGGGGAATCGGCAGGATGTTGAGCATCGGGCCGGTGATCCGGTGGTCGCCGCCCGGTGAGGCGCCGTCGGCGAGCAGGTCGAATCGCCGATAGTGCTGGTGGCGCAGCACCGTTCGCAGCTCCGCCTGCGCCGCCCTGGCGAGCGCGGCGATGGACGCGCCCGGATCGACCTCGAGTCGTAGCCCGACGACGTTCGAGGTCATGCCGAGCGCGCGCCAGGATCGTTTGGCGGGCACCGGCAGACCGAGGACCACGGTCCGCGCACCCGAATCGGCGTGCAGCAAGAGCGCGGTGGTCGCGGCCAGCAGAGCGGGCCATTCGACGCCGAATCGTTCTGCGGCGCCGAGGAATTCTCGCCATTCGTCGTCGCCGGGACGGCCGGAGTGCCGGAGAGGTCCGTGCGCACCGGTGGCGACGGGCGGGTGGGCGAACATCGGAGCGTCGGGAAGCCCGGCCAACCGTCCGGACCAGAACGCGCGGTCGTCGGCGAACCGGCGGGAGGCGCGATACCGCTGATCCTGCTCGACGTAGCCGGCGACGGTATCGGCGACGTCCGGCGTGGGTTCGCCGGCGAGCAACGCGGAGTAGGCGCGGGCCACCGCGCGGATGAAAGCCAGCGACGCGCCGCCGTCGAAGACGAGGTGGTGGGCGCGGATGCCCCAGAGATGGCCCGCCGCACCGAGATCGAGCAGATGGTGATCGAAGAGCGGTGCGACGTCGAGGTCGAAGGCGGGCGGCGCGGCACGCAGGTACGCGAGCGCCGCCGCGACGGGATCGGATTCGTCACCGAAATCACCGCGGTGCAAGGACCATTCGGCACACTCCTCGACCACCTGCCGTGGTTCCGGACCGCCGGTGTCGAGCCGGACGCGCAAGGTCTCTGCGGCGGCGACGACACCGCGCAGCGCGCGTTCGAACAGGCCGGGATCGATGCGGCCGCGCAGGTGGACGTAACCGTCGATGAGGTAGCGATGATCGGATCCGTACAGGGTGGTGTAGGCCCAGATCTCCTGCTGCGCGACGGTCAGCGGGTAGTCGGTCCGGTGCTCCGGCATCTGCGTCATTTCACTCCGTTCGCGCCGTCGGCGGGCAGGGTCGCGAGCCGTTCGAGTTCGGCTTCCAGCCGGGTGATCGCCCGGCGCGACAGATCGTCGGCGAGCAGATCGCGGTGCCAGTTCAGTGCCACCGTCAGCTGTTCGCGCGGCCACACCGTCGCGGTGAGCGGGAACAGGGTGATCTCCCGCGACCGCAGGTCGGTCAGCACCAGGTCGCCCACCGTGATGGGGGTCGGCGCGATATCGACCGGATACGACTCGAAGACCAGCAGTGTGTCGAACCAGCCGCGCACAGGAACGCCTGCCGCGTCTTCGATCTCGGCAAGGCCGAGATGGTGATGGTCGAGCAGCGTCGCCTGTTCGGCTTGCACCGTGCGCAATCGCGCGCCGATAGGCTCGTCGCGGCGGCGGCGCACCCGCACCGGGACGGTATTGATGAACGAGCCGACCATGGCGTCGACGCCCGGGATGCTCGCGGGCCGCCCGGAGACCACCGTGCCGAACACGACATCATCGTTTCCGGTGAGATCCCCCAGCACCGACGCCCACGCGTACTGCAAGACGGTGTTCAGCGTGACGCCGCAGGCGGCGGCGAAGCGGGACAGCGCGGCGGTCCGCGCGACCGTCAGCGTCACGATGTGTTCGGCGTGGGACCGTGCCGGATCGCGCGGTGCGGCGCCCGGCGCGGCGACGAGGGTCGGCGCGGCGAGATCGTGCAGGGCATTCCGCCACGCCGCGGCGGCGGGTTCGCGGTCTTGCGCGGCCCGCCAGCGCAGGAACGTGGCGAATCCGTCGTCCGGCTCGCCGGGCGTGACCGCACCGAACGCAAAGGCGCTCAACAGGTTTCGCATCAGGATCGGCGCGGACCAGCCGTCGAGCAGGAGCCGATGGTTGGTCACCGACAGTACCCATCGGCGCTCCCCCGTCCGGATCAGCAGGAACCGGATGAGCGGCGGGGTCTCCAGGTCGAACGGGCGCACCTGTTCCTCGGCCAGGAGGTCGTCCAGGTCTGTGCCGCGCTCGCGTAGGTCGACTTCCCTGACCTCTATCGGCGCCGTCGCGATGACGAGCTGACGCCACTGACCACCACCGTCGCGGACGAAAGCGGCCCGCAGCGACGAGTGCCGGTCGACGACATGCTGGGCGGCGGCGTGCAGCCGTGCGATATCGGGGATTCCTATGCAGGTCAGCACCACCTGGAGGGTGTGGATCTCCGGGGCGCCGGGCGCCGAGGGTGCGAGTGCGGCGAACTTCTCCTGAATCGGTGTGAGGGCTCGGATATCGGACAACCGGCCGTAGCGGCGCTCCCACCGGTCGATCTCGGACTGGCGCAGACCGGCGGGCGCGAAATCCGAGGGTGTCCACCCGCCCGCTGCGGGATCGGTCGCGTGCCGTGCGAGAGCGCCCAGGACCGTCCCGAACAGGTCGGCGAAGGCGCGGACGCGGTCGGGCCCGATCAGGCTGCCGGGGAAGGAGAAGCCTGCGGTGAGCCGATCGCCGATCACCGCGGTGTCGATCGCGAGGGACGCGTCGGCGGGCAGTCCGGAGTCGACCGGATTCGGCGTGTTCGTGAGCGTGGCGGGCAGCCACGGGCCGTTCGCCGCGGAGATCGCGCCCAAATAGGTGAAGGACAGTTGCGTGGTCTCGGCGGGCAGGTCGGCGCCCGCGCCGAAGTAGCGAAGCAGTCCGTAGCCGACTCCGCCACCGGGCACCGAAAGCACTTGTTCCTTCACGGTTTTCACCGCATCCGCGAGGGCTGGTCCGCCCTCGATCGCGTCCGCGGTGTCGATTCCGTCCAGATCGAAGCGGCACGGGTAGGCGGCGGTGAACCAGCCGACCGTGCGGGAGAGATCGGCGCCTGGCACGAGATCGGTGTGCCTGCCGTGGGATTCCATCCGGAGGGGGACCACCGAGCCGTGATCGCCACGCCACGCGACCATCGCGACGGTCACCGCGGTCAGCAGGATGGTGTTGGTGTCCGTGCCGTAGCGCGGCGGCAATGCCGTCACGACGGCGGAGGTCGTCGCCTCGTCGAACTCGAGGACGATGCGCCGCAGCGTGGACGACACATCGATGCGCGGGTCGAGCGGACGATCGGTGAACAGCGGATCCGGCCCGCGCAGCAGCGCTCGCCACCGGTCGGCTTCGGCGAGATGCGCGGCGTTGTCGACCTTTTCGCGCAGCGCGTGCGCCCACCGTCGCACGGAGGTGCCACCGGCGGGCAGGCGCGGCGACCGGCCCGACTCGACCTGCGCCCACGCCGCGACGAAGTCCGGGATCAGGATGCGCCAGGAAACGCCGTCCACCGCGATGTGGTGGATCACCACAACGAGGAGTCCACCGCGTTCTCCCGCACCGCGATCGAGCCAGACACAGTGCAACACAGCACCGTTCGCCGCATCCAGGCGGCCGATCGCGGCTTCCGTCTCGCGCGCGAGGGTCGCCGCCACTTCGGCGTCGTCGGCGGCCGAGATGTCGACGCGGCTCAGCACCGAAGCCGGGTCGAACGATTCGGGGGCGTCGGCGAACAGCCGCCACTCGCCGCCCGCGTCGCGGTACAGCCGTGCACGCAACATGTCGTGCTGTTCGACCACTGCCCCGAGCACGCGCCGCAGCGTTATCGCGGTGATGCCCGCGGGCAAGTCCAGCACCATGTGCTGGGCGTACCGGTCGAACGGCACACCGCCGGATTCGGCGCGCTCGATCAGCGAGAGCACGGCCGGATTCGGCGGCATCTCCCCAACACCGGCACCCGGAAGTTCGGCGAGTACACGCCGCTCGGACGCTCCGGTGGCGGCGATCGAGGCCAGTCCGGCGACCGTGCGCTGTTCGAAGACCTGCGCGGGGGTGAAGTACACGCCCCGCGACTTCGCGCGGGAGACAAGGAGAATGGACATGACGCTGTCGCCGCCCATGGCGAAGAACGATTCGTCGACGCTGACCCGCTCCCGGCCGAGCACCTGCGCGAACACTTCGGCCACGGTCTGCTCCACCGGTGTCGACGGCGGACGGTGCGGCGTGTGCCGCGGCGCCGGTTCGGGCAACGCCGCCCGGTCCACCTTGCCCGCCGCCGTGGCGGGGAATGCGTCGAGCACAACGATGTCGTCGGGGATCATGGCCGCAGGCAGGGTAGAAGATAGATCAGTGCGTAGTGTGTCAGGGACGCAGACGGCTCCGGCTACCGGAACGACGTAGCCGAGAAGCCTGCCGTCGGAACGCAGCATCGCCACCGCCTGGGCGACCGTGACGCACGCCGAGAGCGCGGCCTCCACCTCGCCGAGTTCGATGCGCACGCCGTGGCGTTTGACCTGAAAATCGGCTCTGCCCTGGTATTCCAGCAGTTCGGTCGCCGCATTCCAGCGCACGATGTCGCCGGTGCGGTACAGCCTCGCGCCGGGCGCGAAGGGGTCGGCGACGAAGCGATCGGCCGTGCGCGCCGGATCGCCCTGATAGCACCGAGCCAGTTGCGCACCCGCGAGATACAGTTCTCCCGGCATGCCGTCGGGCACCGGACGTAGCCGGGAGTCGAGCACATACGCCCGGGTGTCGGACGCGACCGAGCCGATCGGGATCGCCGCCGAATCCCGCACGCTCACCGGATATCCCGTGACGGCGCCGGTGGCCTCGGTCGGCCCGTAGAGATTGTGCAGAAGCGCGGGGGTTGCCGCGCCGAACCGGTGTGCCAGTGCGGGCGTGAGGGTTTCGCCGATGGTCAGCACGCGACGAACGCAGGCCGGGAAGCCGGACACGACATTGAGGTGGCTGCTCAGGGTCGACGGCACGAATTGCAGGGTGGTCACCGCGTGCGCGGCGATCACCCTGGTCAGTTCGGCCGGGTCGGTGTGTGCGGACGGTGGTGCGATGGCCAGCTTCGCCCCGATGCTCATGGGCCAGAACAGCTCCCAGAGGGAGACGTCGAAGGTGACCGGCGTCTTCTGCAAGACGGTGTCGGTCTCGTCGAGGCCGAGGTGCTCGGTCATCCACCCCAGGTGCGCCACCACCGCCGCGTGCGGCACGGCGACGCCTTTGGGCACGCCGGTCGAGCCGGAGGTGAACATCAGATAGGCGAGATGGCCGGGCCGCAGTGGAGCGCGTCGCTCGGCATCGCGCACCGGGGTGCCGTCGTCTTTCTCGTCACCCGCTTCGTCGAGGTAGGCGACGGGTGCTGTCGCGCTGGCGAATCCGTCGGCCCGCGTGCTCAGCACCAGCAGCGGCCGAGCCACCGTCAGGATGCGCTCCAGCCGTTCGGCCGGGTGACCGGGTTCCAGCGGCAGATAGGCGCCGCCCGCCTTCAGCACGGCGTACACCGCGACGATGGCCTCCACTGAACGCGCCATCGCCACACCCACCACGGTGTCGGGGGCAACGCCGCGGCGGATCAGGCTGCGCGCCAGGCGATTCGCGCGGGTGTCCAGCTCACCGTAGGTGACCAGCTCCGCACCGTGCACCAGCGCGATCGCCTCGGGTGACCGGCGCGCGAAGAACTCGAAACCGGTCAGCGTGGTGGCGTGCGGGTCGCGTTCGCGTCGCGGGCCGCCACGGTGCAGGATGCGCGCTCGTTCCTCGCCGGTGGTGAGGTCGAAGCCGCCCACCGGTTCGGCAGGCTCCGCGACCAGACGGGTGAAAAACCTTGTGAACACCGGCAATTCGACCTCGGGAACACCGATCTGCCAGCCGTCCTCCTGGTGGACGGCGGTCGGGCACTCCCCCTCTGCCGCAGCGGGTTCACGCTGCCGCAGCAGCGACCCGACTTGTACCGTGACGGTGCGGAAGTTGTCCCGCGCCCCGACCGTCACGCGGATCTCGATGGCCTGCGTCCCGGATCGGTATCCGACGGCTACCTCGGCTGCGCCTGTGCGGCGATGCGTGTATACCGCCAGCCCGGCCAGCACGACCGCCGCTGTCCCGCCCCCGCTGCGCCGCGCCAGCGGACCGAGTCCCGGCGTCTGCTCCGGCGCGAACTCGGACGCGCTCACCTCACGGGTAAACATGAAATCCCCGTCCCGACTTGCGACCCAGATGGCCGTCCCTGACCAGACCCGCCAGCGAGTCCGGCACGCGGTAGCGGCCGTCGCCGGTGGCGTCCCGCAGGACGGCGAGCGTGTCGGCCACATTGTCGAGGCCGATTAGATCCGCGGTGCGCAACGGCCCCATCCGATGCCCCAGACAGCCCTCGAACAAGGCGTCCACCGTGGCTGCGTCGGTACCGGATTCGGTGATCGCGGCCGCCTCGGCGATGGCGAGCATGAGCACCCGATTGATGACGAATCCGGGACCGTCACCCACCACGATCCCGCGCTTGCCGAGTGCGGCGAGGAAATCGAGTGCGGTGGTGAGGGTGTCGGGCGCGGTGTCCGCGGTGGTGATCACCTCCACCGCTTCGGTCAGCGGCGCCGGATTCATGAAATGCAGCCCGAGCACGCGCTCCGGCCTTCCGGTGTGCGCGGCCATATCCGCGATGGGGATGGCGGAGGTGCCCGAGGCGAACAAGGCCGACTGCGGGCACGTCCGGTCGAGTTCGGCGAACACGGCGTACTTGAGTTCGACTCGCTCGGTGACGGATTCGATGACGATGGTGGCATCGCGCAGATCCTCGACGCGATCCGACCACCGGATGCGGTCGGTGATCTCGGTGAGCTCACCGGCGCGCGGAACCCGGCCGAGCAGCACGCTCGAACGCAGCGTCGCGCGGATGCTTCGTCGCGCGCGCTCGGCAGCCGCGGGGTCGGGGTCGATCACGGTCACGGGCATGCCTGCTTCGGCCGCGCACTGGGCGATGCCCGCGCCCATGGTGCCCGCGCCGACCACGCCGACCCGGTGCTGTGCGGTCACGGGTGGATCTCCTTTTCCTCGGCGAATGATTCGATGCCCGTGACGGTGTCGTGCACCGGCTCGTCCGGTCTGTCGAGCGCGGCCGCCGCCAGCGCGACGAGTTCGTCCGCGATGGCCTCGGCCGAGGACCGGTCGAACAGTTCGGTCGCGTAGTGCAGGTGCAGCGCCGCGGGGTGTCGCGTCCACGACAGGGCGAGTTCGGTCGCGGTGTCCAGCGCCGATGGCGTCGCGCCCGGCGTATGACCCAGGTACCGCAGGGGCGCTGCGCTTGCGCCCCTTGCCGGTTCCGGCGGGTTGTCACGCAGTCTTCGCCATGTCGTGCCCGGGCGAATCGTCACGATGCCCTCCCGATGCGCGCCCTCGGGAGAGTCGGGCAGGCCGACACGTAGCCGATCGCCACCGCTGTACCAGCCGAGCAGCACCCCGTAGGCATCGAACAGTGCGGCGTCGACGAGACGGGCGGCGTCGAGAGCAGTGTCGCGCACGGTCTCTGGCGTAGCGGTGCCGAACCGGTCCGGGTCCCCAAGGTCGAACCGCTCAGCACCGAGCCTTTCCAGATCGATTGCGCGCGTGATCGTTTCGTGGTGGTAGCTCGTGCTCGCGGTCCGCGGACGGTCGGTGGGGATCGACTCCGTCGCATCCGCGCCGCACTGTGCTCCGGCGATCAGCGCCTCGATCGGTGACGCGCCGGTGTCCGCCACCATCGCTGTCAGGATCTCCAGGAAGGCTTCGCCGATCGCGGCCACGGTCTGCGCGGTGAACAGCTCGGTGCTGAATTCGAGGCACGCGCCGATATCGCGCGGGACGTCGTCGGTGTATTCGAAGGTCACCAGCGTGAGGTCGAATTTCGCGGTGCCGGTGGGCAATCCGCCGAATTCGTTGCCCGCCGCGTGATCGAGGTCGAACAGCTCCGCGCCCGCTTCGTCGATCCGCTCCATCCGTGGCGTGACCTGGTGGATGTAGAGCACATCGAACAGCGGGGTCCGCGACAGGTCGCGCTGTTGCACCAGGGCGTTGACCACGCGGTCGAACGGGATCTCCTGGTGTTCGAGCGCACCGAAGACGACCGAGCGCACCCGGGTCAGCAGATCGGGCAACGCCGTATCGTCGGTGAAGTCGGCGCGCAGGGCGACCGTGCTGTTGAAATAGCCGATCAGATCCTGGAATTCGCGTCTGCCGCGTCCGGTGGTCGGCGTGCCGACGACGATGTCGCGCTGTCCGCTGTACCGCGCGAGGGTCAGATAGAACGCGCTGAGCAGGACGACGAACAACGAGACCGACTCGCGGCCCGCCAGCGTCCGCAGATCGGTGAGCAGCGCGGCCGGGATGGTGAACGGGTGCAGGTCGCCGACGTAGGTTTTGCGGGCGGGTCGCGGGAAATCGGTGGGCAGCCGTAGCGGTGGGGCGTCGGCGAGAGTGTCGCGCCAGTAGTCGAGTTCGTGGTCGAGCGACGAACTCGCCAGCAGCGCGCGATGCCAGGCCGCGTAGTCGCGGTAGCGAATGGGCAGCGCGGGCAGGCGG
Organism: Nocardia sp. NPDC005998; assembly: GCF_040614395.1. Classification (NCBI taxonomy): domain Bacteria; kingdom Bacillati; phylum Actinomycetota; class Actinomycetes; order Mycobacteriales; family Nocardiaceae; genus Nocardia; species Nocardia sp. NPDC005998. The sequence goes on from NZ_JBEXUI010000023.1 coordinate 26,728, forward strand.
TGCGGTCGGCCTTCGCGCCGTGCGGCGTACAGCTCCGGCAGTTCGCGACCGAGGATCACCGGCGTCGCGCCGTCGGTGACGGCGTGATGGCAGGTCAATTGCAGGACATGGGTGTCCGGTCCCACGGTGATGACCAATACCCGCAGCAGGGCGTCCTCGGCCAGGTCGAACGGTTCCTTGGCGGCGGCGTGCACGAGGCCGCGGGCCGCGGCGAGCGGATCGGGTTCGGCCGAGACGTCGACGCGGCGGAAGTAGTCGTCCAGCCGTTCGCGGATGCGCAGCACCGCGACGCCGTCCACTTCGGCGAAGTTGTACCGCAGGGTCTCGTGGCGCTGGACGAGATCGTCGAAGGTGCCGTGCAGCGCGTCCAGGTCGATCGGTCCGCGCAACAGCTGCACGACCGGGTAGTTGTACAGCGTCGTGTGCGGATCGAACTGGTGGTGGAACCACATACGTTCCTGCCCCGAGGACATGACCGGTTCGTCGTGGGCGACCAGCGCCGGAACAGGCGCGCGCTCGGCACTGCCGACGCGCCCGCTCGCGAGAAGTTCCGCGAAATCGGCCACCCGCGGGCGCTCGTACACGTCCAGCAGTTTCGGCCGGAAACCGTAGGTCTCCTCGATCCGGTCCACCAGCTGGACCGCGATCAGCGAATTGCCGCCGAGGGCGAAATAGTCGGCGTCCTCGGCGATCTCGTCGTCGGTGTACAGCAGCTCGGCCAAGGTTCGGCGCAGCCAATCCACCGGATCGGAATAGTCCGGCGGTGCGGTGGGCGCGGCGGCCCGCGCGGGCGCGGGCGCGGTGGTGCGCGGCAGGTCGACCCAGCAGCGCGATTCGCGCATCGGATGCCCTGGCAGGCGGACCCGTCGAGCATCGACGGGTGCGATGGCCGTCCAGTCGAGGTCGACGCCGTATTCGTACAGCCGACCCAACAGCTCGTCCAGATCAGCGGTATCCGTCGTGGCGGAGATGATCTCGGCCTCGGGAATGGCCTCGGCGACGAGCGCGCCCAGCCTGCCGTCCCGGCTCGGTTCCACGAATACCACCGGACCGTCGGCCATGAGGGTGCGCACCGCGCTGAGCAGTCGGTCGCGGTCGATCGTGGGGGGTGCGTCGGCGAGCTCGGCCGAGTCGACCCGGTCGCGGGAGCCGAGCAGGTACCGGGCGGCGAATCGGGACGATCCCGCGCTCAGCAGCGCCGCGAGCGGGATGCCGCAGGCGGTGAGCCGCTCGTACACGGCAATCTGCCCGGCCAGCACCGTCGCTGTCGTACCCGTGGCGGGCAACTGGTCGGGCAATTCGATGTGCTGCGCGCACGACGACGCCTCGGCAGCGACCGGGACAGCGTCGGGAGACAACAGCAGCACAACGCGCGGCGCGGTCGGTGCACGATGGACGCCCACTGCGGCCTTGTCCAGCGTCTCGGCGAGTTCCTCTGTGTCGGAAGCGATCACCGCGGCACGATGGGTGTAGTGGTCGCGACCGAGCGCCAGCGTCGCGGCCACCTCGTCCAGCGATGCGGAGCCGGTGCGCACCGCCTCGGCGAGCCTCACACACAGCTCGCTCAGCGCCTCGGGCGTGCGCGCGGAAACGCCGATCAACCGGGCGCGGTGCGACGGCGGCGCGGCAGGGACGGGCGGGGCCTGCGACACCACGCAGTGCGCGATACTGCCACCCAGGCTGAACGAGCTGACTCCGGCGGCGCGCACCGCATCACCGGTCCACGGTCGGCTCTCGGTGAGCACTTCGATTCCGGCGGCCGCCAGATCGAATCCGCCCGTCGCACGGGTGAAGTGCAGTGACGGATACAGCTGCGCCTCCGACACGCTCAGCACCGCCTTCACCAAACCCGCGATGCCCGAGGCGTGGTCGAGATGACCGATGTTCGTCTTCACCGAGCCGATCGGCAGCCCGGGACCGTCGCCGAAGACGGTGGTGATCGATTCCAGTTCCACCGCGTCACCGAGCCGGGTGCCCGACCCGTGGGTTTCGAGGTAGCCCGCCGCGCGCGGGTCCAGTCCGGCCGTTTCCCACGCTTTCCTGATCACGGCACTCTGGGCGGTAGCACTCGGTGTACTGATGGTGGCGGCGGCCGCTCCGTTGTGCTGGGTCGCACTGCCGCGGATCACCGCGTGGATCGCAGCGCCGTCGGCCAGCGCCCGGCCCACCGTGGTGAGCAGCAGAATCGCACCGCCTTCCCCGTTCACCGTGCCGTCGGCGTCGGCGTCGAAGGCGCGGCAGACACCGCTGGGTGACATGATCTCGGAGAAGGTCGACCCACCCCAGGACGGGGAGCCGTGCACCCGCACGGTCACACCTCCGGCCAGCGCGTAATCGGCGTCGCCGCTGCGCAATTCGCGGCATGCCTGGTGCACCGCGACGAGTGCGCTGTTGCATCCGCTGTCGATACCGAAGCAGGCGCCGGTGAACCCGAACCGATGCGCGATTCGCGCCGGGCCCGCGAAGGTGGCATTGCCGAGCAGGCTCAACGGCCCCGGATCCACCGCGGCGGAGTGATAGCTCGACTGCGCGGCGCTGAGCGCGACGGCGGTGACCGAGCGGGCCAGCCGGTCGGTGGTGTACCCGGCGTCCTCGATCGCGCGCTGGGCCAGCATGAGGGCGAGCCGCTGCTGCGGATCCATGACGCACGCTTCCCGGCGGGAGAGGTCGAAGAAGCGGTAGTCGAAGCCGTCGATCTCGGCGAGGTGCCCCATGGGCAGGTAGGTGACAGTGTCGTCCAAGCCGGTGGCCGCGACCCGTCCGGGCGGCATCGGTCCCACCGAATCGCGCCCGGCGGCCAGGTTGGCCCGAAATTCCGCGAGGTCGGCGGCCTCCGGGAAACGCGCGCCGATGCCGACGATGGCGATGTCGGTGTTCCGCGCGAAGGCGCGGTCAGGGGTGCCGGGGTCCGGCAAGGTGTGCTCCTGAGAGGTCACAGCTCGAAGGCTCGAGTGGAGACGGGTAGGGAAGATTCGATGGACTCCGCGGCGGTGCCTGCGCCCGCAGCGATCGCGTCGGCCTGGTCGCGGACCGTGCGGAGGTCGAACAGCTGACCGACGCGAACCGCACCCGGCCGCCACTGCTCCATCAGCAGATGCAGCACGACTACCCGGTGCGAGTTGCCGCCGACCTCGAAGAACGACTCGTCGACGTCGAAATCGTCGTGTTCGAGTGCGGCGGACCATATTTCGGCGATCTCGCGCTGCTCGGGCGTCCAGTCGTGGCGCGACGGACCCGACAGGGGCGGGTCGTCGGCCCGAGCCAGCAGGACGGCTTCGTCGAGTTTGCCCGCCGTGGCGATGGGAATCGTGTCGATCGGCACGAACCGGCTCGGCACCTCCATCGGCGACACCCGTTCGGCACAGTGCCGAACCAGTTCACGACGTCCGGGAGGTGCGGTGGCGTCGGCGGGCACGATGAACGCGACGAGTTCATCGATCTCGTCGCGACCTCTGCGGATCACCGTCACCGCGTGTGCGACCCTGGGATGGGTCTCCAGCACCGCCTCCACCGCTTGGCGTTCTACGCGCGCGCCGCGGATCTGCACCTGCCCGTCGGCACGGCCGAGGAAGTCGATGTCGCCCGCGACGGTGAGCCGCGCGAGATCGCCGGTGCGATACATCCGCGCGCCGGGTTCGACGGCGAACGGGTCGGCGACGAAACGGGTGGCGGTGAGCCCGGGACGGGCGGCGTAGCCGAGGGTGATCTGATCACCGCCGAGATACAGTTCGCCTGTGCCGCCGTCGATTACGGCCGTCAGCTTCGGTCCGAGCACCTGCGCCGTATTGCCCGGCAGCGGTTTGCCGATCGGCACCGCCGCGGTCTCGGTGACGACGTGCCACACGCAGGTCACGGTCGCCTCGGTGGGTCCGTACTCGTTCATCAGCACGGTGTCCGGGAGCAGGTCGCGATGCCGCGCGGCCAGTGACGCGGACAGCGCCTCTCCGGCGAGGGCGACCACCGTCGGCGGGGTGGGCGCCTCGGCAAGCCGGGGCAGCAGCAGCCGGTAGTAGGACGGTGTGGCGACGAGATGACTGACCCGGTACCGGGCCGCGAGCGCGCCGACCGCCGCCGCGTCGGGGAGTTCCCGATGGGTCGGCACCACCACCGTGCCGCCCCGGGTGAGCGCCCAGGGACCGAACAGCAGTGCGGCGTCCGCGGTGAGCGGACAGGTCGACAACGTGACCAATTCTCCATCGGTGCACGGATAGTCGCGTCCGGAGATCATTGCGGCGAGATTGCCGCGGCTGACCACGACGGCTTTGGGGGCGCCGGTCGATCCGGAGGTGGTGATCACGTAAGCGGGCGCTGACGCTGGTGGTGGTGCGGGCAACGGGCCGCTCGGTGAGGTCGTGCCCAGTGCGACCAGAGCGGGTCGATTCGCCGCGGGCGCGAGCAGGGTTTCCACTTCGTCGATCGACGTCCGAGTTGCGTGCTCGTCGAAAACGACCGCGGTGCAAGGTATGTCGTCGATCAAGGCACTCAGCTGCGCCCCCGACCGACCGGGCTCGACCAGGCACCAGGCTGCTCCGGCGCGCAGCGCGGCCAGCATCGCCACGACCGTCCACGCGTCCTGCCGCAAAAGACACAGCACCACCTCGCCGGGACGCACCCCGCCACGGACCAGTCGTCCGGCGAGATCCGCTGTGCGGGTGTCGAGTTCGCGATAGGTGAGGGTGTCGTCGCCGGAGATCAGCGCGATCCGGTCCGGGAACTGCTCGACTCGGCACAGCAGACCGGTGATCAGATCACCCGTCGGCGTCGGCGCATCCGCCGACCGCACGAGCACATGGGCGGTGTTCGGCACCGCGGTCCGTCCGTCGTGGCCGAGCAGCACGCGCTCGGAACCCGGTTCCAGCACGGCGAATCCGGCGAAGCGCAGCGTGACGAGCATGACCCGGTTCACCTCGGTCGACACGAACTCCGCGACGCAGCGCTGACCGCGTGCGCTCGCGCGGTCGATCAGATGTGACAGCAGCGCGCCGCCGACCCCGCGCGACATCACCCGGCAGGACATGAGCATCAGCAACAGCACCGAATCCGAGCCACGGAACTCGGTGACCGTGAGCCCTATCGCACCGTACTCACCGAACCGGTCCCGCAGGGTCGCGATCAGCACCTCGTGCGTGGCGGAGGCGCTCAGCGCGCGCAATTGCTCGATGTCGAAGGTGCGGCCGGTGGTGTTGAGCTGATGGGTGCGCACCGTGAGTTCGTGCGCGCGTTTGAGATCCGCCTCGCGCGCCCGTCGCACGGTCAGCACCAGGCCGAGTCCGAGCAGGAATTCGGTGGTCGACCCGGCGAAGGACTGCTCGCTGGTGCGTCGAAGTGCTTCGGCGCGATAGCGTTTCCTGCGTTCGCGCGCATCCGGGGTGATCACCGCCGGGCTGAACTCCGCCAGATCGGGCAGTCCCGCCAGATCCTCGGCGGCATAGCAGCGGACCTGCGGCAGCTCGGCGGATACCTCGGCGCGTTCGACCGGATCGTTGTCGACGAAGGCGATGGCGTCCAGCCCGATGTTCAGCGTCTCCGCGATCCTGCGCACGGCGTCAGATTTGGCGTCCCAGCCGATCTGCGTCGCACAGAACATCTCTTCGAGCCCATGCGCCGACAGATGCGCCAGCGCCGGAGCAGGCTCACCGCGGCTGGCGATCGCGTGCACGATCCCGCGTTCGTCGAGCAGCCGCAGCGCCCTGCGGGCTTCCGGACGAGGCGCGGCTGCATCGCCCTCCAGCACGACACCGTCCCACAGGGTGTCGTCCAGATCCCAGACCAGACATTTCACGACCGCGTTCACGACGGCATCCCTTCGAGATCGCGATCCGGCAGCCGTCGCAGCAGGCTGGTGCTCCAGGCCGCGACCGGGCTGCTGTTCAGCAGCAGAACGTGATCCCCTGGCGCGCGAGTCCGCGCCGCGAGGTCGAGGTTGACGAGCATGTCCACCGATCCGAGGTGCCCGAACGCGGCGAGATTGTGCTGACAGGCCGGATCGACGCCGATGCCGAGCGCCTCCTCCCAGAAAGCGAACGCACCGGCCGAAAGATTCTGCATCAGGACCGAACCCATGTCGTCGAGGCGTAATCCGTTGCGGGACAACACCTCGGTGTTCAGCGCCGTGAGACGTTTGCGACTCTCGACCGCGAGCCGGAAGCTGTAGGCGGCCTCGTCGGCGCAGGTCTCACGCCACTGCCGCCACAGCACGTCGCGGTAATCGATCCGGAACAGGTCCGCGTAGCGGCCGTCGCTGCACACCTGGTGATCGACCAGCTGGTACGGGCCGCCGCGCCCGGTGCTGAGCAACACGGCGGCGGCTCCGTCACCCAGGATCGTCATCGGCGCGCGGTAGCGGAATCGCGTCGGCGCGGTCGCCGCGGCCACGACGAGCACTGTGCGGCACCGTTCGTCGCCGCGGAGCAGTGCCGCCGCCAGCGTGAACGCGGCCGAGATCGACACGCACCCGAGCTCACCGACCCCGGCGACAAACGCGCGATCCGCGCCGAGCCGCTGCTGAAGACGGGTGGCCTCGGAGGCGAGCAGGTAACGCGGTGCGCGCCCGCCGACGACCAGCATGGCGTCGAGCTCCTCCGCCGCCAACCCCGCGCGATCGAGAGCGTCGCGCGCCGCCTCAGTCGCAAGGTCGTGTTCGGCGTCGTCCTCGGCACAGCGGACGCCGTCGATGCCGAGGGAAAGTGCGTGCGCACGACGAGCGGGCGACAGTTCCGACAGCTCAGCGAGATCGGCTACGGCGATAGAGGATTCGGGAAACGCGGTCGACACCGGACCGACGCAGATCGAAGGCATCGACATCACCTCCCGGCCGCGACGCGTGATTCACCGACGGACCGCAGCACGAACTCCCCCAGATCCTGTTCGGCGACCTCGCGGGCGCCCTCGATGATCTGCATGATCTTGGCGTCACGGTAGAAGCGGCCCGCCCGGCTGCCAGGAGCACAGCCTGCGGCTCCCAGGATCTGCACCGCGCGCTCACTGGCAGCTGCGGCAGCCGCTGCGGCAGCGTACTTCGCGCCGATGGTGGTGAGCTGCGCCGTCGGTTCGCGATCGATGCGGTCGCGAGCCGCGCGGGCGCACAGTGCTTCCGCGGCCTCCACATCCAGCCAGCTGCGCCCGAGCATGGCGCGCACCGCTTGGTGGTCGGCGAGCCGGACACCGCTCTGCATCCGGTCGTGCGCGTGTGCCGCGGCATCGGTCAGGCACGCCCGCGCCATCCCGGCGCAGCCCCACGCGATCGTGTACCTGCCGTGGTCGAGTGCGGTTCCCAGCACGTGCGACAGGCCGAAACCCGGACGGGCGAGGATATTTTCGGCGGGCACCCGCGCCGCGTCGAATGTCAGGTGCGCGATGCGCGCACCGCGCATACCCAGCTGATCGGTCACCGGTTCCACGTCCACGCCGGGCTGACCGGTCTCTACCAGCGCGGCGACCGGGCCGGCCTCGGAACATCCCGTCACCAGCACGACATCGGCAAGCGCCCCGAACGTGACCCACATCTTGCGCCCCGACATGCGGCGCTCGGGCCCCGTACCGGTGAACCACGTGGTGATTCCCGAAAGGTCGCTGCCCGCACCCGCTTCCGTGGCCGCCAGACCCGCGACCAGCTCACCACCCGTCAACGCGGGCAGCCAGGTCGCGCGCTGCTCGGCGGTGCCCCAGCGATCGACGGTCGCGGCGACCATGCCCTGCACCGTGAACAGCGAGCGCAGCGACGTGCACACCGCGCCGAGGTCGGCGGCCACCCGGCCGGTGGCCAGCGCGTCCGCGCCACGGCCACCGTAGCGCCTCGGCCGGTCCATGCCGACCACGCCCGCCTGCGCGGCGGCGGTGACCATCTCGCGCGGTATGCCCTTGCTGTCCCACTCGGCCGCGGCCGCATCGGCGTTGTGTAGCAATACCTCTAGTTGCAGCAACGCTTCTGGTTGCAGCAATGCCTCTAGGTCGCTCACCTGCTCGTACCGCCGTCGACGGCGGTCCCGCACTTGCGGGTGACGAAGGCGGCGGCCCGCCGCGCCGTCCGGAAATTGTCCAGATCCAGGTCGTCGATGTCGATCTCGAAGTCGAAGGTGCGCTCGAGATACGCGACGATCTCCAGGGCGCGCAGCGAATTCACCAGGCCCATAACGAAATAGTCGTCGTCCGGCCCGAGCCGGGTCGCCGTGACCACGCTGAAATGCTGTACAAGCCGCTCCACCAGCTCCGGATGTGGTGGGATGCCTTCGTCGCTCATCTGTTGCCCGTCCTCGCCGGGTATCACCGCCGGATACCCGGTCGGAAAAGCTACCGGCTGGAGGTACGCCGCGAATGCCCCCAATTCGTCTGCCACCGGCGCACCGGGATCGGTTGTGCTGCCGCGCGTGCACACTCGATGGCACATAGCGAGACTTGCGGCCCCCGCCACTGGCCGGACAGATCAACTGGAAGACAACCCAGCAGGGTCTCAGTCGGACCCAGAGTCACGACCAGCGCGGGAACATGCATCATCAATGTCGGACCCCCGGTGAACCCGGCCCCCTCTGGTGGTACGAGCGGGGCTCCGCTCCGTGATCTGTTGGAATGCGACACACCCACCACCTCGGAGGTTCCCATGACCAAGCCCCTGATCGTCATCACCGGAGCCAGCTCCGGCATCGGCGCCGCCACCGCCCGACTGCTCTCCTCACAGGGGCATCCGCTGCTGCTGCTCGCCCGACGGCTCGACAAGCTGAAGGAACTCGCCCTGCCGAACACGCTGTGCCGCAAGGTAGACGTCACCGACCGCGGCGCCGTCGAGGATGCCGTGCGCGAGGCGGAGCAGCGGTTCGGCCCGGCCGACGCGATCGTCAACAACGCCGGAGCCATGCTGCTGGGCCGCATCGCCGACCAGCCGGTCGACGAGTGGGAACGGATGATCGACCTCAACATCAAGGGTGTCCTCTATGGCACCCGGGCGGTGCTGCCCGGCATGATCGCCCGGGGCACCGGCACCGGCACGATCATCAATGTCAGCTCCATCGCCGGACGCAAGACCTTCCCCAACCACACCGCGTACGTGGGGACCAAGTTCGCGGTCCACGCCATGTCGGAGAACCTGCGCGAGGAGGTTGCCTCCTCGGGCGTGCGCGTGGTGACCATCGCTCCCGGCGCAGTGGAGACCGAACTGCTATCCCACACCAGCGACGAGCAGATCAAGACCGACTACGAGGCGTGGAAGAAGTCCGCTGGCGGCGCACTGGCCCCACAAGCCGTGGCCGAGGCCATCGCCTACGCCTACCAGCAGCCGCCCAACGTCACCGTCCGCGAGATCGTCCTCGCCGCCACCGGCCAGGAAGCCTGAACCAAACCAAGCCGCTGCGCCAAGAAGGACTTTTCTCGTCACTGGCCCGCACGGGCGGTTACGTCGCCGGACGTCTGCTCATCGGCATGAGCGCGCCTTCGCGAGATCAACTGCTGGCCAACGTTTATCCCCGATTGAACGCGCGGATCGCAGCATTACCGGCTTTACGTGTCGACGCTGGGCGGTGACGGTCCGTTGAGCAAGTGGAGGTCTCCGTGAACGGGCGCGGGGCGAGGTCGAACTCCGTCGAGCCCGGCCAACGCTCGTCGGCTTCGGCGGCGGCCCGTGGCAGGCAACAACTCTCAGGATGACACTCCGTAACAGGTGGCGATCTCGGCGGCGCGGTTGCGCAGTGCGGTGCGCAACCACTGTGGGGCCAGTGCTTCCGCGTTCGTGGCAAGCTGCCACAGCGCCCATTCGGCGTGTCTCGGATCTTGGAAGGTCACCTCCAGCCGCAGCCAGCCGTCGGCGTCGACTTCTTCGGCACGGACGGCCAGCGCGGTGCCCACCAGTTCCTCCCGCCGTGCGGGGTTCACCCGTACCAGCACCGCGACTTGGTCGCCGCCGGTCCGAAACTGCGTGCTGCGTTCCTGCCAGGCCCGGTCCAGATCGACCCGGTCCGGTCGCTGTGCGGGTTCAGGGAGTTCCTCGGCGGCCAAGACCCGGGACAGTCGGTAGGTGCGGTCCGCGCCGGACCTCGTGGCCAGCAAGTAGCCCTGGTCGCGAACGGTGACCAGGCCGATCGGGTCCACCGTGCGCCACTTCGGGGTCTGGTCCACCGCCGCGTAGTGGATGCGCAGCTTGTGTCCGGCGAACACCGCACGCCGGACCTCGGTCGCAATGGTGTCGGGCACCTCCTCACCGAACAGTCGGCGCGAGAACAGGTCGGTCTCGGGGTCGATGAGCAACCGCTGGGCCGCGCCGGTCGCGGTGGCCCGATAGCTTTCGGGTAGCGCGTCGACCACCTTGCGCATGGCCGAAGCGAGCGCCGAGCCGAGGCCGAATGCCTGTGCGCCGCGCCGTGATCCGGCGACCAGCAGGGCAAGTGCCTCGTCGTGATTCAGTCCGGTGAGCTCGGTCTGGAAACCGGGCAACAATGCGAAACCGCCGTGCCGGCCGCGTTCGGCGTAGACCGGGACGCCGGCAGCGGACAGCGCCTCGATGTCGCGCAGCACGGTGCGGGTGGATACCTCCAGCTCGCGGGCCAGCGCCGCCGCAGACATCCGACCGTGCTGGCGCAGCAGCAGCACCAGCGAGACCAACCGGTCCGCGCGCATATGGAACCTTTGCAGAAATACACGACACAGGATGTCGTAATTCGTTGGGAGCCTTATCAGTATGACGAACAAGAGAGTGGCCACTGAGCCGAACGACCTGGGCAGGTACTTCATCGAGCGCGCCAACGCGGGCGACGTCGACGGGCTGGTGGCGTTGTACGAGCCGAACGCCGTGCTGGCGTTCCCACCGGGCAACCTCGCGACCGGACATGCGGAGATCCGCAAGGTGTACGAGCAGTTCGTCGCGGCCGCGCCGGTGCTGTCGCCGGGTAGGCAGCATCCAGCGCTGGTGAGCGGCGACCTGGCGCTGACAGCGTCCACGCTGACCACCGGCGAGATGACCGTCGAGATCGCCCGTCGCCAGCCGGACGGGTCGTGGCTATGGGCGGTGGACCAGCCAGCACTTGTGCCGTAGCGGGGCGGCGGTGGGCCGGCGTGACCGCGCCCACCGCCGCGCAGCGCCGTGTGGACGTGCGGCGCGCCGCGCCGGTATCGGCGAGCGCCTCGGACATAGACTTCGCGTTCCGCCACGCCACCGAGCCGGTCGGGTGCTGCGATGAGGCGCATCGCGACGATCGGTGCCTACGGCCGGAGCCTCAACAGAATTGCGGCCGATCTTCGCCGGCGGGCAGACCAACTCGAAAACCGCTGACCTGGCCGCACTCAACTCGGCAATCGTGTTGCGTCTGCGGCAGCAGCGGCCGACGTGATTCCGCTTCCGGGCTGTTCTATCTGGGTCAGCTGGTCATTTTCGGCCGTAGGGCATCGAGCATGAGGTCGAGTACCCGCTCGGTTTGCTCTGCAGAATCGCCCGCCGTGGTGAGCAGAATTCCGAGGAGCATCACCGTGATGTCCTCCGGTTCGACATCGCCACGCAGTGAGCCGGCTTCGGCTCCACGGGCCAGGATTGTGGCAATGGCTGCGGTGATGCGCTCCCGGGTTGCCGGTACCGCGATCCGGCCCGAGGCCCAACCGGCGCGAAGGGTGTCGGCCATGCCGCGCTTGGTCGCGACGAAGGCGGCGTATTTCCCCATCCACGCACGCAGCGCCGCATCCGGGGGCCGCTGCTGCAGCAGGAGCGCGACGCTGTCGGTGACATCGTCGAGTTCGGCGGCGTACACGGCTTCGGCCAGGGCTTCCCGGGTGGGGAAATGGCGATACAGGGTGCCGATGCCGACACCGGCGTCGTGAGCGATGCCCTCCAATGTCGCGGTCTCGCCGGCATCGGCGAATGCGGCCCTGGCAACCTCGACGAGTCTGTTGCGATTGCGCTGTGCGTCGGCACGGGGGGCGCGAGGCTTGTTCCCAGGGGACGTCGGATCGACAGAACTCAATTCGGAGGCACCTCCGGTATAGTTGAATAAGCGGAGCATCCTCCGTTTCACCTATCGTCTCATGTGGGAGGGCTCCCATGACCGCGAACACCACGTCCCTCACCAAGCTCGCTCCCTCGGGCGTGCCGCGCCCCGGTGGGGCCGGGACGCTCGGCGACCACACCGTGTCGCGCATCGGATACGGCGCGATGCAGCTCGAACGCCTGCACGGCGACCGCGCCGCCGCGATCGCGGTGCTGCGCCGTGCGTGGGAACTCGGGGTGGATCACGTCGATACCGCCCAGTTCTACGGCGACGGCTTCGTCAACGGGCTCATCCGGGACGCATTCGGCCCTGAGGACGGCGTCGTGGTCGTCAGCAAGGTCGGCGCCGACCCCGACCCAGGTGCCGATATCCCGCTGCGGCCGGCTCAGCGACCCGAACAACTGCGGGCCAGCGTCGAGGACAATCTCGCCTCCCTCGGCCTCGATCGGATCCCGGTGGTGAACCTGCGCCGCCTCGACGCCGGGCCGGGCTTGCGGGCCTCTGGCGACCAGGTCGTCGACCTCGACGATCAACTCGCGACCCTGATCACGCTGCGCGAGGAGGGCAAGATCGGCGCGATCGGGCTCAGCGGCATCACCCTCGATGGCCTGCGCCGGGCCCTTCCCGCCCGGATCGCATGCGTCCAAAACGCCTACAGTCTCGTCTCCCGCGGCGACGAGGGCATGTTGCAACTCTGCGCGGCCGAACGGATCGCCTGGGTCCCGTTCTTCCCGCTCGGCGGCGCCTTTCCTGCCATGCCGAAGGTCACCGACGATCCGGTCGCCGCCGCCGCGGCGCAATCCCTCGGCTGCACCCCCGCACAGGTCGGCCTCACGTGGCTGCTGCACCACGCACCGAACATAATGCTCATCCCCGGCACCGCCCACATCCGTCATCTCGAAGCCAACATCGCCGCCGCGATGATCGCCCCGCACGACACCGTCATGGCTGCACTCGACGCGATCCCGTCGACCTCCGCCGATATTCCGCTCGGTTGAGCACACCTGTTGGAATGCAACCGGCCCGGCCGCACGGGTACCGCTACGGGCGGGCCGACCCCGACGATGACTTGGCCGACGACGAGTTCGACTGCGACGACGGTGGCGGGAACGCTGCCTACCCTGAACCGGACAGCACGTAATCGGCGTGAGCGAGCAGTTCATTAGGTCGGATTCAGCTGTCACGCACTCGTCGTAACAGCAGTCCGAGGGTGCCAGCGTGCGGCTGGCGACTGCAGGAAGGGGGCCGGAGCAGCTACGCCGGACGCAACATGCCGAACACCGGCTCGGCGGTGTGATCAGTCGGTGATATAGCGCGTTGCCCGATCCGGCAGGACCCCTGCTCGGACGAGTTCCTCGTAGATCCGCTGCTGCTCATCGTCGAGATTCGAGTACAGCATGTCGTACGCCAGATCTTCCTCGGCGAGCACCGCGACCGGATCCCAGTCGTCACCGAGCGCCGCGACGACGGCGCTGCGCCGCCGTGCCTCGTCCAGCGTGAGATCGTAAGCAAAGTCAAAATTGTGGTCGGCCATTTTGGGCATCTCCAACCAGGTTCTTTCCAAAAACGAAGTGACGACGATGCCTAACCACGCCTTCTCGGGCAATGACCTGTGTCACGTTCCATGGCTGGACTTCGTCACATTTGATGGCCCGTGCGCGGACTGGACCATGGAGTAGATGCGTCCACACAATCGCCACGACACAGTCCACCGCTGAAGTCGGTCACAGCCACGGTTCAGCCGCGCCGTTACCGGATGCTCATCGATGGCTGGGCTCGCCGGTCAGTCGATGCCTTCGATGATGCGGAAGTCGCGCTCGACGCCGTCGGGGAGGGCCACCAGCGCCTTCTGGTATGCCTCGCTCTCGTATGCCGCGACGGCCTGTTCAAAGCTGTCGAACTCGATCAGAACGACGCGTTGCGTGATTCCGGCCTCGTGGGCGACGACTCGACCGCCACGGGACAGGACGCGCCCGCCCCCAGCCTGGACAGCCGGACGTGCCAGCTTGTTGTAGGCAGTCAGCCTCTCAGGGTCGGAAATGGCGGGGTAGACACTGACCCAGTAGCCCTTAGCCATGGAAACCTCCTGTGCTCGGCCGGACACGTCCGACTTCGAATTGACACTCAGATCGATCGATCCCGGCGACGGGTACTGCGGTCAGTTGAATCGTCATATGCGCAGGTTAGGGCTTGATGTGCGGTCGAGGGAAAGACCGGTACGGGATAGACTCAGAACGGATCGTTATCAATCGGCAGGGAGGGCACGTGGTGCCGGATACGGTGAGCCTGCGGTACTTTCTGGTGCTGGCGCAGGAGTTGAACTTCACCCGCGCGGCCGCACGGATCGGTATCGCGCAGCCCGCACTCAGTGCCCGGATGCGCCGATTGGAGGCGGAACTCGGTACGAGCCTGCTGGTTCGCAACACGCGTAGCGTCGTATTGACCACGGCCGGTGCGGCTTTGGCGGAGTCCGCGCCGCCCGCGCTGGCGGCGCTGGACCGGGCATGGGACACCGCCCGGAATGCGGGGGCCGGAGAACTGGGCACGCTGCGCATCGGATACAGCCTCAGCGCGGGGGCCGAGACGGCACCGGCCCTGGTGGACAGGATCATTCGCAGCAGCCCGGGACTCGAGGTCGGCGCGGTCCCGATGGCGACACCGGAGATTTCCCCCGCGGTCGCCGACGGCCGCATCGATGCGGGGATCACCCGCGGTGAACAGCCGGGTCGTGGCGTGCGCCGGTTCCTGCTGCGGCGTCAGCGCATCGGGGTCCAATTGGCACAACATCATCTGCTGGCCGAACACCCGGAGATCGAGATCGCCGATGCGGCCGCGTATCCGCTGCGACTCCCCGACCATACGGCCAACCCCGTGATCCACGACCAGCTGTCCGCACTGTTCCGCGACACCCGACCACACCCCCGATTCCACACGCCCGCAGTCTCTTTCGACATGTCTCAGCGCGACCTACGCGACGGGCTCACCCTCGCCCCGGCCGGAGAAGCCGCGGTCACGACACAACCGGCCGGTCTCACCTGGCGACCGCTGCAGGGCGCACCCAGCCTGACGATCCACCTGGTCCTCCCGCGCGAGCAGTCGCCACTACACCGCCGCATCCGTGCCGTCGCCAAAACCCTGGCGCACGAGCTGCACTGGCTGCCGGACTGACGCGCAAGAGGCTGGCCGTACCCCGGCACCACACCCTCATCACGCACAGCCGCTCATGAAACCACCAGCGCCACAACGACGCTCAGTAACCACCTCAAATCAGCCGAACCGGGCACGCTTAGCGCGACTTTTCGCGCCACTGGACCCCACATGACTGGTTGCAGTCGGCGCGCTGATGCTGTTCTCGCATCTTTGCAGTCGGAATGGATCGGAGCCCAGGCGTCCGACTCGGCGACGATAGCAATCAGGGTGAACGGCGGTGTGCATTCATTCGTCGCTGACGCGGATGATCGTCTTTCCGGGGCCGTGCCTGCCGGGGCTGAAGGCGTCGGGTGCCTCGGCGAGGGGTCGGACGGCACCGATGGCCGGCTTGATGCGGCCGTCGCGCAGGCGCGTGGCGAGCTCGGTGAGTTGGGCCCGGTCGGGTTCGACGACGAAGAAGACCGCGCGTCCGTTGTCGGGTTGGATCGTGGGTGGCATGGCAATGGTGACCAGGGTTCCGCCGGCGCGTACCAGGGCGGTCGAGCGATCCAGGACGTCTCCGCCGATCACGTCGAATACCACATCGACTTCGCCGACCTGCTCCAGCGGTTCAGTGTCCAGGGCCAGGAAGGTGTGCACGCCGAACGTGAGCGCGCGGTCGCGGTCGCGCGCCCGGCCGGTGCCGATGACTCGGGCCCCGACCTCGCGCGCGAGTTGCACCGCGATCGAGCCGACACCGCCGGCGGCGCCGTGGATCAGGACGGTCTGACCGGTGGTGAGTCGGGCGTGGTCGAATAGGCCCTGCCAGGCGGTCAGCCCCGAGATCGGCAGCGCGGCGGCCACGGTGTGGTCGATATCTGCGGGCAGCGCAGCGAGGTTGCGGGCTTCCACCGCGGTGTATTCGGCCAGTGTGCCGTTGCGGGTCCAGTCGGCCAGACCGAAGACCCGCTGCCCGACGGTCAAACCCGTAGTGCCGTACCCCAGTTCGACAATCACTCCCGATAATTCGTGCCCGGGCACGCTCGGAGTCCGATCCCGACCGGCGCGGTCGGTCCAGGTGCCGGGCCAGTCCAGCTCGCCCGGGGTGAACCCGGCGGCGTGTACTTTCACGATCACGTCGTTCTCGGCGGCGTGGGGGTAAGGCAGGTCGTGAGTCAGGGTCATCTCGGCGACGCCGGCGTCACGGTTCCCAACGATGATGGCCTGCATGATGGTCCTTCGTTGTCGTGTGTCGCGACGTGGAGGCGAGGCATTATGTTGGGCAGCCTGCCGCATTCGGCGCTAACCGATCGGCAGCGCGCTCAGGATCGGGTTGTAGGCCCAGTTCAACATGCGCTCGGCGTCTTCCTTTGCGGCGATGCCGCTGTCGGGTGAGCTGTGCAGGACCACACCGATCAGCGGTATTCCTGCCCTGACCGTCTCGAACAGCAGGCAGGTTCCCGCAGCGTCGGTGGATCCGGTTTTGATGCCGACAGTGCCGGGATAGTCGCGCAGCAGCGAGTTCGTGGTCCGCCAGAGGTGATCGTGGTTGTCCGGTCCGGCGGGCAGGTGGTAGCTCTGCGACCTGACGACGTCGCGGAACACCGGCAGGCTCATCGCGCGCAGGCCGAGGGCCACCAGGTCCGCCGGCGTGGAGTAGGTGGAGTCGTCGGTGGGGGCGGGCAGCCCGCTGGGGTCGGTGAAATATGTTCCCGCCAGGCCCATTTGACGCGCGGTGTCGTTCATTTTGGCGATGAAGCCGTCTTGGCCGGGCCCGTACGCCTCGGCAAGGGTATAGGCGGCGTCGCAGCCGGACGGCAGCATCATCGCGTAGAGGAGCTGTCGCGCGGTGAGCACCTCGCCGGGGACCAGCCCTGCGTTGCTTCCGCCGTACTTGGTGCCGTAGGCGATGATTTCTTGCGGCACGGTAATGGTCCGGTCGAGGTCGCCGGCGTTGATCACGACCAGTGCCGTCATCACCTTCGTGATGCTGGCTATCGGGACCGGGGTGTTCGGCTGTCGTGACCACAGCACCGTGCCGGTGATTCCGTCTGCCAGCGCTGCTCCCGACGCCTGCACTGCGTCCGGCTCAGGAGTCAGCCAGGGCAACTGAATATGGGCCTCGCTCGCGGCGGGGGCGGCCGCGAGACCATGACCGGCTACTACGACCAGCGCCGCGGCGACAGCCGCCTGCAACAATCGGGCAAATGTCCGCATTGCCACATTCTGCAGTGTGTCCCAGTCAACAAGCAGGATTTCAGCGACCGAATTGCCGTGTTTCTCCGGCGACAGCATGCAGTCGGCTAATTCAGGACGCTCTCGGCCCGACGCTTCTCGCGTGCGCTGCCGGCAGGAGCGGACGTCTACTTTGTTGTGCGACATCCTCCACGACTGGGGCGTCGAGCACGCCCACCGCATCCTCGCTCGATGCGTCGAGGCCGCACGTCCAACCGGCCGCGTTCTCGTCATAGAACCAGCAGGAGGACGGCGAGCCAGCACCGAGATGGGCCTGTCCATGCTCATGATCTACGGCAGCCGCGAGCGCCGGATCGACGAGTTCCGCGCGATCGCCGCCCCACATGGACTGGTCCTCGACACAGTGACCGTCTGACCGACCAACGCTGCCTTCTGGAATTCCGGCGAAGTCTGGAGATCGTGCTCGCGCGCCTCCGTCCGATGGGATATCGGCAAGAGGCACAACATAAGTCGGGCCTTATGCCACGTGCACGGCGAATCCGCTGTGGCTCGTGGCGGCGGCAACGTGATCGGCGGCGGCCTTCAGTTCGAGGGTCGGCGGCAGGGATCCGTCGAAAGTGGTGACGGACAGGTCGTTGCCGCTGATCTCCCATGTACCCGCGATACGACCGCCGATGACCAGGATCGGCGAGATCCACCCTGCCGCCCGGCTCACTCGCGCGCGGTGTTCGGCGGGCAGCAGTTCGGTATCGGCGGTGCCGGGGCCGAGCACGTATTGGTCGAAGGCGCCCAGTAGATGGACCGAGGCGTCCAGCGGCTCGGTGGCGGCGAGTTCATCGGCGTGTTCAGTGAGCACATAGGCGCGGCGGCCCGCGATATCGACCTCGGTCAACGCGTCCCCCAATTCCGAAAACCACCGACGCACCGTCGTTTTCCCGAGACTGTTGCGACTGAGCCAGGCGTCGAATGTTTCCGGGGTGGCCGGGCCGTACGCACCGAGGTAGGCGGTGATGGCCACCGGTGCGGCCGCATCCGGATCGGGCAGGCCGCGCCAGCCGCGAATGAGATGGGACGGACTGCAGAACGTGACCCGATTGCCCTGCGCCGGACCGTGACACAGCGCCCCCTGCCAGGCCAGCGGCTTGAGCAGCGCACCCCAGCCGGAGCGCAACTCCGCACCGAGTCGGTGGAAGGCGGGATCGGCGACCAGTGCGTCGACCAGTTCCTCCCGGCTGAGCACGACACCATCGAGCACCTGCGACACCGCATCGGCCAATGCCGCGACCTCCGCCGGGGATGCCCCGAACGTGCGCTGCCAGGCGGGCTTTTCCCAGGTGCGGGCCGAGCCGATCAACGAAAGGACCGCCGCCGCCAGGTCCGGGGCGAGCGCATGCAGGGTGCCGCGCATGGCCCAGGTCTTCATCAGCGTGCCCGCGGCCAACTCCGGTAGTAGCGCGCCGCGTTCGGGTTTGCAGCGCCGTAGCGCGACCGCGAGATCGGCCGCCGCGGTCACCTGAGCCTGCACGCCGCACAGTCGCTCGACGATGCCGGAGATCCCGATATCGACCGGTTTCGTGACGTATTGCCTGCGCAGTCTCCAGGCGAAAACCTGATCCCAGGTGACGTGCACCGACTTCCCCTCCTCCGATTCGGCGGACCGGCACGCGGCGGACTGAGCCCAGCGCCGGATTCATGCCAGCGCCGGATTCATCCCACCTGATTCATCCCAGCACTGTGGTGCAGAACAGTACTCCGACGGCGATTTCGAGTAGGCCGACTATCGTTGCCGCGATTACGGCGAGCAAGGCCGTCCGGTTGGTCGCACGTTGCACCGGGCCGACCGGCGCCGCCAAGCGCTCGGCCCGCGCCAATACCGCGGTGGCCGCGGCGCTGAGCGCACCCGCCGGAAACGGACCGGTCGCGCCGACGATCGCGAGCAGGCCGCCGAGCAGCGGTTCCGCACCGTGTCTGCGCGCGGCCGTATCGTCGGCGCACATCTCCAGCAGCCGACCGATTTCGCCGACCCCGTCGGTCACCAGACGCACACCGGGCAACGTGATCGCGATGGCGCGCAGCAAGCCGATCAGCGTGCCGTGGCGGCCGCTCAGATGCGCGTGTTCGTGCGCTAGCACCGCGGCGAGCTGGTCGCGGGTCAGCGCGTCGACCGCTGCGCTGGTGACGACGATGGTGTCGGGGCGTCCGGCCACGCAATAGGCTTGGCGCTCCGGCGAGTCCAGTACCACCGCACTCACGCCCGGCACTCGGCGGCCGACCATCCGCACGGCGCGCCCGTGCGCGCGGGTGATGCGCCGCAAGCGCAGCATGGCGCGCGCGGTATGTACCAGCATGCCGATAACGGCGACGGCGACCAGCGCCGCAAGTGTCAAGGTGCCGAATTGGGCGATCAACCCGCCGTGCAGGTGGACGGGCGTGGACAGCACCGTGTAGGAGTCACGCAGGGTGTCGGCGGGATGCTGACAGAAGGTGGCGAATTCGATGACCAGCAGTCCGGCCGCCATGGCCCACGCGCCGAGCGCGCCCGCGATCGCGACCAGCCACGCGAGCGCCCCCAGCCTCGGAGCGGCACCGCGACGGGTGAGTCTGCGCAGCACGGTCGGGCCGAAAGTCGCCACCATGCTGCCGTAGATCATCAGGCTCACCGCTATGTTCACGGCGCCTCGGGGGTCTTGCGCGAGGTCAGCCGACGCAGGGCGGCGCGCAGCCCGGCCGACTCCTCTTCACTTATCCGATCGACGAAATGGCTGAGCACCAGATCCGAGCGGCCGCCGGAGCCGAGCGCCTCGAGCATCAGCCGGGCACTGTGCTCCTCGCGGGTGAGGGTGGGCCAGTATCGGTAGGCCTTGCCCACGCGTTCGCGCGCCAGCCAACCCTTGCGGTGCAGATTGTCCATGGTCGACATGACCGTGGTGTAGGCGATGCCGCGTTCGGCGGCCAGTTCATCGAAGATTTCGCGGACCGTTGTGGTCTCCGCGTCCCGATCCCAAATGCGGTCCATGATCACCGCCTCCAAGTCCCCGAAACCACGCACGATGCCGACTCCCTCATCATTACTGGACACCCTCTGACGTCCCAGGGTAGCTGTCCGGCCTTGTTGCTACGTAGTCGTACCGTAGATTCGCTCGTTAGGCTGTAGACCTCGGCTCGAGGAGGCAGGCGTTGGGCGATGACCTGGTAACCGGCGAATTCGCCATCGACGGGCTCGTCCGCACCTGCGCCATACGCCCACCGCGTGAGCAGCACGCGCCGTTGGTGGTGGTTCTGCACGGCAATATGTCCGGAAATCCGGCGGCGGCCGCCAGACCGATCATGTACGACTGGACCAGTTTCGCGGCGCATGCCGACGATTGGGGCATCGCGGTCGCGTATCCCGACGGGCACGGTGGCTGCTGGGCCGACGGGCGGGGCGTCACGACCGCTGACCTGGCGGGCGTGGACGATGTGTCGTTTCTGCGCGCGGTGATCGATCGGTGCGCCGACCAATTCGGCACCCCACCGGATCGGACCATTGTGGTCGGTATGTCCAACGGCGCGTTCATGTCTCACCGATTCGCACTGGCGGCCGCCGACCTAGTGCCGGTATTCGCCGCGGTCGCTGGTGGCTTCCCTGCGGCATTGCGCGATATCCGGCCCACCCACGCCGTATCGGCGATGCTCGTCAATGGCGATGCCGACCCCATCCAACCGATCACCGGCGGCTTTTCGCGCCACCGCGGACCCGACGGTGAACCACGCGGCCGCACACTCGGACTGATCGAGACCGCCCAGCACTGGCGGACACTCAACCGCTGTGGGAACAACCAGCCCACGATCACCACCGAGACCTCGAGCCGACAGACCGCGACCGGCGGCGCTGGGGGCGCCCAGGTGACGGCCTGGACGGTATTCGGCGGCGGGCACACCTGGCCGGGCACGCCGGTGCCGCCCGAATGGGCCGACCGCCCAGGCACAGGCGTGACCCTGGAATTCGATGCCGCCGAGGAAATCCTTCGCTTCGCCCGATCTCTCCTCGCACCGGCCGAAGACCGCAAACTCTAACGCGTTTCGGCACGCCAGCCCATCGCGCTCAGCGCGAACCCAGCCCCCTTTCTCGACGTACACCCGTTAAGTAGTCGGCGGACCTGAAGGAATGTGGTTGATGACACCGCAGCCGAACGGGGTTCGGGACTGGCGGGCTCGCGTATTCGACCGTCGCGAATTCTCGGACACCGGTCGGCGGCAGTCTGTGCTGGTACGCGAAGCGCCCCCGTTATCCGGGGCAAGCGAAAGGCGGGAACGCATGGCGGCGACCATGACCCGGATCGGGACCATCGTGCACCCTGCGCGAGTCGGCCGCGGAACTCCTCGACACGATCCGCTCGGCGAACACGCTCCGCCTACAACATTGCCGTCGTCAAGACCGTCGAAGAGTTCGACGGACGCGGGCCGGCTCGCTGATGCCGAGTCGAATGTGTTAACCGCACGCGGGGTGTGTTTCTGGACAGCGCCGCGCGAGCGGTCCCACGACTCGGACCCTGCCCTCACGCTATGTCGCCGGACATCCCTGTGTCCGACCGAGCATGGTGAGATAGGTATCGAGCTGGGCCGCACCGGTGAGAAGGTTGCGGCTGCGGGTGGTCAGCCGGTCCTGCCAGGAGCCGAGGAAGGCGCTCAACGCGTCCGCCCCGCCCGCCTCGCGCAGCGACTCGATGAACTGCGCGACTTGGTGCAGCAGGTACCCGCCGCGGCGCAGCTGTCGTGCGATCTCAGCGTCGCGCACACAGTCCGGTCCGTATTCGCGGTACCCCGTTGCCCGGTCGCGTTCTGGGCGCAAGATGCCCTCGGCCTCCCAGGTGCGCAGCGTCGCCGGGTGCACGCCGAGTCGACGCGCGAGTTCACCGACGGTCAGCGGTCGACCGTGGACCGGGGGCGGTGTCGTGACGGACAGGCTGCCCAGGGCCGTTGCGACTTCGGTGCGGGTATCGCGTTCGGCGAGCAGCGCGACGTGCGCGGCGTCGATGAGCCGGTAGGCGGACTCGGTGTCGCCCTGGTTCGTCGCCCGCATGATTTCCATTGCCTGCTGGTGCCCGTGGCCACCGCGTAACGCAAGAAAGGCGCGCAGGGCCTGCGCGTGCAGGGGCGTGTAGCGCCGGTAGCCGGTCTCGCTGCGCTCGGTCGGCGGAAGAATGCCCGCGTCGTCGTAGTTGCGGATCGCCTGTGCGGACAACCCGTGTTCCCGGGCCAGGTCGATGGGTCGCAGATTGCACCTCCGATTGAGGGTTTGATCGCTGGATCTCAGGTAGAAGTCGCAGAAGTTTCACTCGAATCTTCAACGATACTGTAAAGGGCAGTTCCTTCTGAAGAGAGGTGTTCATGTCCGCTGCCACATCGCTGCGTGAGATCGGCCGCCAACTCGACGACCCGGCCAGCCTTGGCCGTGCCATCGACGAACTGCTCGCCGCGCGGTCCGAGCCGCCGACCCTGCTCGCCCTCGGCGAGCCGACCCACGGGATCGAGGCATTCCCGTTGCTGCGCAACGAACTCCTCGGTCACCTCGTCGAACGCGGGTACCGGTCGATCGGATTGGAGACCGATGTCTTGGCCGCGTCCGTTGTCGACGACTACGTGGCCGGGGCAACGGCGGATATCGACGAGGTGCTCGCTAGCGGGTTCAGCCACGGGTTCGGCGCCGTGCCGGGCAACCGTGAACTGGTCGAATGGCTCCGGGCCCATAATGCCGGCCGCTCGCCGCAGGACCGGGTTCGCTTCTACAGCTTCGACGCGCCGGTGGAGTACTCCGGTGCGCCGAGTCCGCGACGTGCGCTGTCCTCGGTCACCGACTATCTGCCCGCGGCGCTCCGGCCCGCGTCGGTCCGCGACCTCGACGCACTGCTCGGCGAGGACGCGGACTGGACGAACGAGGCGGCCATGTTCGACCCGGCAGCATCGGTCGGCGATTCCGACCGCGCTCGCGTCCTGCGCATCGTCGCCGACGACCTCGCCAGCGCACTGCGCCGCGCCGCGCCCGCCCTGCGTCCGGCCGACCCGACCGGCTACGACCATGCCGTCGCGCACGCGCGCACCGCCCAGGGCTTACTGCGCTATCACGCGGCCATGGCCAGCCCCGCATCCGATCGCATCGAAACCCTGCTCAGCCTGCGCGCCGAGATGATGGCCGAGAACCTGCTCGCAATCGTCGCCCAGGAGCAGCACCGCGGTCCGAGCCTGGTGTTCGCGCACAACGCGCACCTGCAGCGTGCGCAGTCCCTCGCACCGGACGGCGAGCACGACCTGAGCTGGGGCAGCGCTGGCGCGCTCGTCGGAATCACCCTCGGCGAGCGTTATGTCTTCCTGGCAACCGACGCGAACCCCCACAGCGATCCGGACACCCTCCAGGGTGTCTTGGCGGCGGCGACCAGCCGCCGCGCCCTGTTCCCGACACCGGCCTTGCGCGCCGCGCTTGCCCCGTCGATCGGAGCAGGTGAACCCGTCCTGCCGGGCCACATCCCGCTGACCCCGGCGGACTTGGACGGCGCCGACGCGGTCATATTCGTCGCCGATACCGACGGAAAACGGCATCAGTACTGGTAGCCGCTTTTGGCTTACCGAAGCGTCGTCCCTCTCGACACGTTATGTGACACCTACGGCTTGGCCGGGGCCCCGGAGTCCGGCACCCCCGCGTAGTCGGGCAGCTCGACGCCGTTGATCGCACGCTCGACCAGCTCGGTGAACCATTCACTGCCGAAATCGATGTTCGGCTCGGCGTCCGGCCCGGGGACGTCGCGGCTGCGCGCGTTCAACCGGCCGATCTCCTGGTTGGCCTCGACGAACGAGCGCATCCGCCCCTCGTAGCCGGCGAACCCGGCCTCCGGGTCCCACCCGGCGGCGGCCAGCTCTCCTGCCAGCAGGTAGGCGCCGACCAAGGCCAGCCCGGTGCCCTGCCCAGACATCGGCGAGGAGCTGAACGCCGCGTCCCCGAGCAGCACCACCCGTCCGCTCGACCAGCGGTCCATCACCACCTGGGCGACCTGGTCAAGGTAGAAGTCCGGGGTGTCGTCCAGGTGCGCGAGGATGCGCGGGGTCAACCAGCCCAGGTCGGCCATCCGCGCGCGCAGCAGGCGCTTCTGGGCCGCGACGTCACGGTAGTCGACGTCGAGGTCGGCCGCGGGGAAGGAAAACATGGCCATCGCCCGGGTGGCGTCCTGGATGGGCCGCAGGCCGGCGGAGCGCCCGGATTCCTGGTAGTCGACAAGCCAGCGGTCCAGCCCGAACTCGTTGGGCACACTGTAGAAGGCCAGCACGTGCCCGAGGTGGCGGACGAACCGCTCGCGCGGCCCGAAGACCATCGCACGAAGCGCCGAGTGCAGCCCGTCCGCCCCGACCACCAGGTCGAAGCGCCGCTGGTCGCCACCCTCGAAGGCCACATCGACCCCGTCCGCATCCTGGGTGAGCTCGGCGATCCGGTCGCCGAAGACGTACTCGACACCGTCGCGGGTGTCGTCGTGGAGCACTCGGGACAGGTCTCCACGCAGGATCTCGATCTCCGAGATGTACCCGTCGCCGCCGTCGTCGTCCGCGCGGTAGGTCTCCAGCACGTTCCCGTCCGCGTCCACGGTGTGCGCGCCAGCGGTCTCGGTGCAGGCCGCACGCACCGCCCCGTCCAACCCCATCCGCCGGATGACCTCCTTGGCCACCCCGCGCGCGTCCACCGCCTGCCCACCGGGACGCAGCTCGGGGGCCCGCTCCACCACGGTCACCTCGGCCCCCCGCCGGCGCAGCCAGTGGGCCAGCGCGGGCCCCGCGATGCTCGCCCCCGCCACCAACACCCTGGTACCACTCACTGCGCCTCCTGCTCACTCGTCCGGATCACTGTCCGGATCGTTTACTCCTGCACTGACCCACCACTGTCGGTGTATCCAGAGGTATCGACGACAGATCCACACAAAATTCATCGGTGCAGCGGAGATCGTGTCCACGCTCCTGAACTCGGCATGCGGGTGCATTGAAGCGGTGCCGCCGGGAGCATGCGGCTATCGCGAGCAACTGGACGGCCATGCGCAACCTGGGTTCCACGGTCTATAGGACCATCGCGCTTGACACCGGTCTATGCGAACATATGTTCGTGTCCGAGTTCGTTCGCCCACCGCAGCCCCAGGTCAACGGTGCTCGCGCCCGGTCGGGTCGGCCGCGGATCCAGGCGCGGGCCGAGGCGTCGATTCTGCATGCGGACCTCGACTCGTTCTATGCCTCGGTCGAACAGCGGGACAACCCTCGGCTGCGCGGGCGTCCGGTCATAGTCGGCGGCGGGGTGGTGCTCGCGGCCAGTTATGAGGCGAAGGCGTTCGGGGTGCGCACGCCGATGAATGGTGCTGCGGCGCTGCGGCTTTGCCCGCATGCCGTAGTCGTGCCGCCGCGCATGTCGGCCTACGCCGAGGCGAGTAGGGCCGTCTTCGAGGTCTTCCACAACACCACACCGGTGGTCGAGGGCATCTCCATCGACGAGGCATTTCTCGATGTGGGCGGGCTGCGGCGGATCGCGGGCGAACCCATCGAGATCGGGCGGCGGCTGCGGGCTGCGGTGCGCGATCAGGTCGGGCTGCCGATTTCGGTCGGCATCGCGCGCACAAAATTCCTCGCGAAGGTGGCCAGCGCGGTCGCCAAACCCGACGGATTGCGGCTGGTGCCACCGGAATTCGAACTCGACTTCCTGCATCCGCTGCCGGTCGAACGACTCTGGGGCGTCGGCGAGGTCACTTCCCGCACCCTGCACGAACACGGCATTACCCGGATCGGCCAACTTGCCGAACTCGGTGAGGCGCCGCTGCGCTCGATCCTCGGACCCGCTGCCGCCCGGCACCTGTACGCACTGTCGTGGGCCCGCGATCCGCGCCGCGTCGAAACCGGCGTCCGCCGCCGCTCCATCGGTGCCCAACGCGCACTCGGCAGGAGGTACCGCCCGCCCGACGAGATCGAGGCCTACTTACACGGCCTGACCGACCGCCTCGGCCGCCGACTGCGTGCGGCCGAGCGCGTCTGTCGAACCGTGGTGCTGCGCATGCGTTTCGACGATTTCACCCGCGCCACCCGCTCACACACGCTGCCCGAGGCGACCGACCACACCGAGACGATCCTGCAGGCTGCCCGCACCCTGCTCGGCACCGCGATGCCCATGATCCAGGAGCGCGGCCTCACCCTGATCGGCCTGGCCCTGACCAATCTCGACAATGCCAATGCCGTCCAACTCACCCTGCCCCTGGCGCCCCGCGCCACCAACACCCTGGACGCCACCCTCGACGACCTGCGCCGCCGCTTCGGCTCCGCCGCCGTCACCCGCGCCGCCCTCATCGGCCGCGGCGAAGGTCTCTCAGTTCCGTTGCTACCGGACTGATTCGGATCGGTCGACAAGGCGCACGCACACATGCTGGCAAGAAATGCGGTGGCCCGGTCCGGCCGACCGAGCGCCCGAACAGGCCCGCCCACACCGTGTATCCTCCATGCGGGCCGGTTCGACGGGGGGTGAGCATCGAACTTCGGAAACCGCGGAAGAACAGGCCCGCAGCCATGCCGCGAACCCGAGGAGTTCCCGATGCCCTACGCGATACTCGGCCTGATCACCCTGGCCCTGTGGGTCTACTGCCTGGTCGACATCGTCACCTGCCCGGACGCGGGCATCCGCCATCTCCCCAAAATGGGCTGGCTCATCATCGTCATCCTGATGCCGACCGTGGGCGCGCTGCTGTGGCTGTTCGCGGGCCGCCCCCTCGATGAGGCCCGCCCGCGCTCAACCACCCGCTATGCCGAATACGACCGCCCAGGCCGCCACGTTCCGCAGAATCCGGACGATGACGAAGCCTTCCTCCGCGGCCTGCGCGAACGCGCCGAATCCCAACGCCGCGAGGCCCGCCGCCAGGAGGAAGAGCGCCAGCGCGACCTGGATCGGCGCCGCGAACAGGGCGAGCTGTAATCATCAGCGGCGCAACGGAATCTACAGACGCTCGATAATGGTGGCGTTGGCCAGGCCGCCCGCTTCGCACATGGTCATCAGCCCGTAGCGGCCGCCGGACTGTTCGAGGTGGTTGACCATGGTCGACAGAATGCGGGTGCCGGAGGCGCCGAGCGGGTGGCCCAGGGCGATGGCACCGCCGCGGGGGTTGAGTTTGGCGGGGTCGGCATCGAGGTCGTGCTGCCAGACCAGCGGGACGGGGGCGAAGGCCTCGTTCACTTCGTAGGTGTCGATCTCGTCGATGGTGAGACCGGCCTTGGCGAGCGCCTTGCGGGTGGCGGGGATGACGGCGGTGAGCATGAGCAGCGGGTCGTCACCGGTGACCGCGAAGGAGTGGAAGCGGGCACGCGGGCGCAGCCCGAGGGCGTTGGCTTTGTCTTCGCTCATGATCAGCGCGGCGGAGGCGCCATCGGTGAGCGGTGAGGAATTGCCGGGAGTGATCGACCATTCGATCTCCGGGAAGCGCGCCTTGAATTCGTCATCGGCGAAGGCGGGGCGCAGACCGGCCAGCCCTTCGACGGTGGTGCCCGGGCGGATGGTCTCATCGGCGGTCAGGGTGCCCGCGGGGATGAGTTCGTTGTCGAAGCCACCGGCCGCGGCGGTTTCGGCGGCGAGTCGGTGCGAGCGGGCGGCGAAGGCGTCGAGGGTCTCCCGGTCCAGCTTCCAGCGCTGGGTGATGATCTCCGCAGCGATACCCTGTCCGATCAGGCCTTCCGGGAAGCGGTGGGCCAGCGGGGCGCGGCTGGCGTCCTTGTCCTGGGCATTGGAGAACATCGGCACCCGGCTCATCGACTCCACGCCGCAGGCGATCGCGATGTCATAGGCCCCGGCGATCACTCCCTGCGCCGCGAAATGCGCGGCCTGCTGGCTGGATCCGCACTGCCGGTCGACGGTGGTCGCGGGCACCGACTCCGGGAACCCGGCCGCCAGCACCGCCGTGCGCGAAATGTTGAACGCCTGCTCGCCACTCTGGGTGACGCAACCGCCGATCACATCGTCGACGAGAGCTGGATCGATGCCGGTGCGCTCGATCAGCGTCCCCAGCACCCCGGCCAGCAGCGTCGCCGGGTGCACATCCGAAAGTCCACCACCGGTTTTCCCTTTACCGGAGGGTGTGCGGACAACGTCGACGATGACTGCGGATGTCATGACGGCTCCTTGCTGTGCCTGCGATCGCTCGTGTGAACGATGATTAACTTAGGACACTGTACGTCGAACCGGCGTACGCCCGCGATCCCCGAGTTCGCTCGCTACGCATCCGGG
This sequence comes from Nocardia sp. NPDC005998, assembly GCF_040614395.1. Taxonomy (NCBI): domain Bacteria; kingdom Bacillati; phylum Actinomycetota; class Actinomycetes; order Mycobacteriales; family Nocardiaceae; genus Nocardia; species Nocardia sp. NPDC005998. The sequence goes on from NZ_JBEXUI010000023.1 coordinate 55,276, forward strand.
CACGGCCCCGCCTCCCAGCCCCGCATCACCTCGACGCGCCGCGCTCACTCCGATTCCTGCCCAACGGCACCCGAACCGACAGCAGTCTCGATCAGCGAAAACGCTTGGGGCGCTTGTCCATCAGGCGCAGGATGAGCGGGGTGAAGATGAGTTGCATGGCCAGCTCCATCTTTCCGCCGGGGACAACAATGCAGTTGGGGCGGGACATGAAGGAGTCGTGCAGCATCGACAGCAGGTAGGGGAAGTCGATGACCTTCGGATCGGCGAAACGGATGACGACGAAGCTCTCGTCGGCGGTGGGGATGGTGCGGGCGATGAAGGGATTGGAGGTGTCCACGGTGGGGACGCGCTGGAAGTTGACGTAGGTGTGCGAGAACTGGGGGCAGATGTATTTCACGTAGTCGGGCATGCGGCGCAGGATCGTATCGATGACGGCCTCACTGGAATAGCCACGTTCGGTCTTATCGCGGATCACCTTCTGGATCCATTCGAGATTGACGATCGGCACCACCCCGACCAACAGATCCGCGTATTGCGCGACGTTCACCGTATCGGTGACGGCGGCGCCGTGCAGTCCCTCGTAGAACAGCAGATCGCTACCGGGAGCCAGGTCCTCCCAAGGCGTGAACGTGCCCACGGGTTGCCCATAGGGTTTCGCCTCGAACTCGTCGTGGAGATATTTGCGCACCGAGCCGACGCCGGTCTCACCATAATCGCGGAACAGTGTCTCGAGCTCCTCGAGCAGATTCGCCTCCTCGCCGAAATGCGAGAAGGTGCGATTGTGGTTCTGTTCCGCCTCGGCCATCGCGAGTTTCATCTCGTTGCGGTCGTAGCGGTGGAACGAATCACCTTCGACGATTACCGCAGTGATGCCTTCGCGGCGGAATATCTCCTGGAAGGTCCGCGTGACACTGGTCGTTCCCGCGCCGGATGATCCGGTGATGGCGACGACGGGATGCTTGACCGACATGGCGTCTCCTCGATTGCCGGACAATATTCATGTGTGGGCCTTCAGCGCCCGGCCGGACGGAACAGCGACCGGGAACCGAACAGTGAGCTGTCGAAGCTGGGCCCTTCCTCGGGCTCGCGGTGATAGCGCTCGATCCGCTCGACCTCATTGCGCGAACCGAAGATCAGCGGCACCTGCTGGTGCACCTGCTCCGGCGGCACCTCCAGCACCCGATCGCCGCCCGTGGTCGCCCATCCCCCGGCCTGTTCGACGATGTAGGCGATCGGATTGGCGCCGTACAGCAGCGAAACCCGCCCCGGCCGCCGGGTGTCATACGGGTACAGATACACCCCGCCCCGGGTCAGAATGTGAAAGGTATCCGCGACCAACGATGCGACCCAGCGCATATTGAAATCCCGCCCGCGTGGCCCGTCTACCCCGTCGAGGCATTCGTGCACATACCGGCGCACTGGCCGCTCCCAGAAGCGCTCATTGGCCGCATTGATCGCGAAACCCGAAGTGTCCTCGGGAATTCGCATTCGCGGATGGGTCAGCACGAACGCCCCGATCTCCCGATCGAGGGTGAATCCGTCGACACCGCTGCCGGTGGTGAGTACCAGCATTGTCGCCGGTCCGTACAGGGTGAATCCGGCACAGACCTGGCGCACCCCCGGTTGCAGGAAGTCATCGGCGCTCGGCGGGCCGCCATCCGAGGCCCGCAATATGCTGAAAATCGTTCCGACAGGCAGATTTACATCGATATTGGAAGATCCGTCCAACGGATCGAAGGCAAGTAGATATTTGCCGCGCCGGTGCGTGTCGGGCACCGGGTGGACATCGGTCATCTGCTCGGACAACAGCGCCGACAGATGCCCCGTCCATTGGGTCTCGGCCACCATGATGTCGTTGGCGATGGCGTCGAGCTTGCGGTGCACTGTCGGCGGCAGGTTGTCGGGTTCGGCGGCGCCGAGGGAACCGACAATGGCTCCCCTGGTCACCTGGTTGGCGATGATCTTCGTCGCGGTCGCGACGACATTCACCAGAGCGGAGAATTCACCGGACGATCCGGGATGCCGGTGTTCCTCCTCGATCGTGTATCGGGTGAGGGTCTTCAGTCCTTCTGGCATGAGTTCTCGATCTCGTCACGCGGGCGCCCTGGCGGTCGGCCCATCCGGCTGCTGTTCTGCTCGGTCGGATCGGCGGCACTCGCGGGGCCCTGCGTGGTCACGCAAGCTACTGCCTCCGGGTTCGTCGTTGGCGCCGCCGAACACACTGCTGCCGTAGACATCCCGGTCGGTCAGCGTGATCAGATCGGCCTTGGTGAGCGGTCGCCGCAGCTCGACCAGCCGCTTGGCCTGCCGTAACCGGCAGCGGTCCAGGGCATTGCGCACGCTGCGCGCATTGGAGAATCGAGGTCTGCTCATCCGCAGTGCGAGATATTCACCGAAGGCGGCCGATCCGGTGTCGTCGAAGCGGAAGTTGTCGCGCGCCACCATGAGTTCGGCGATGCGCACCAATTCGTCGTGGGTGTAGTCGCTGAATTCCAGATGATGGGCCACCCGCGAGGACAGTCCCGGGTTGGCCGAGAAGAATTTCTCCATCCGATCCGGATAGCCCGCGAAGATCACCACCAGGCTGGTCCGTTCGCTTTCCATTTCCTGCAGCAGGATTTCGATGACTTCCTGACCGTAATCGCGTTCGTTCTCCGGGCGGAACAGGTAGTACGCCTCATCGATGAACAGCACTCCCCCAGCCGCCTTGGCGAGGGCTTCCTTGGTCTTGGGTGCGGTGTGCCCGATGAACTGGCCGACCAGATCATCGCGAGTCACCGTGTGCACCTTGGGTTTGCGGATATAACCGAGCGCGTGCAGCATCTGCGCCATCCGCAATGCGACGGTGGTCTTACCGGTTCCGGGGCCGCCGGTGAAGCTCATGTGCATAGTGGGCCGGGACGCTTGCAGGCCGAACCGCTCCCGGGCCCGGTCGATGAGCAGCAGCGCCGCGATCTCGCGCACCCGCCGCTTCACATTCGCCAATCCGACGAGTTCGGCGTCGAGCCTGCTCAATACGTCCTCGACGTCGTTGCTCGCGATATCGGTGGTCAGATCCAGCACGGCGCCTTCGGCCAGCACCTCGCCGTCCGGTGGTGCGTCCGCGGGCACGGCCCGCACCGGCCGGCCGTCGTCGACGGCCGGCCGGTGCAATCGGAAACCGCTTGCCGCGCTGGACCGTTCAGCCACCATAGCGGGCACCCGGCCGGTCGTCGGCGGCATACGGCCGCAGTCCGTAGATCTGCCGCCGGTCCGGGCCCTCGGTGCGGGTCAGCAGGAAGCCGGGTTCATCGACGGGGCGCTGCACCAGGAAGCTCAATGCGGTGGTCTGCCTGCCGTAGCGGGCATCGTAGGCGAGGACCCGAATGTAGTGCCGCGGAAAAGTATTGCGGCAGGCGTCGATCTCGGCGAGCACGCCGTCGGGCTCGTCGAGATCGAACAGCGGCAGCCCCCACATTTCCCAGTAGGCGTTGCGGGGGTGCGGATCATCGGTGTACTCGATGGACACCGGCCAATTGTTGAGCAATGCGTAGCGCACCTGGGCCGCGATTTCGGCATCGGTGAACTCGGGCAGGTAGGAGAAGGTTCCGTGACGCAGATACATGGGAAGGTCCTGTCGTTCAGCGGCTGGCCGTCGGCACGGCATCCGGTGCGTCGGTGGAGGTGTAGTCGAAGGTGACATCGCCCCAGGTCGAGAGCGCGACATCGAGCGGGCGACAGATCTCGGCGGCCTTGCGCAACACCTCCGGCCCCTCCTTCAGCAGGTCGCGACCCTCGTTGCGGGCCTTGACAACCGCCTCCAACGCCACCCGATTGGCCTCCGCGCCCGCGGCGATGCCGAGCGGATGTCCGATGGTGCCGCCGCCGAACTGCAACACCACGTCATCGCCGAAAAGGTCGAGCAGCTGGTGCATCTGCCCCGCGTGGATACCGCCGGAAGCGACGGGCATGACCCCACCCAGACTCGCCCACTCCTGATCGAAGAAGATGCCGTTGCCCGGGTTGGTAGGAATGTGGTTCTCCCGCAACGTATCGTAGAAACCCCTGGTCGTTGCCGGATCACCCTCCAGCTTGCCGACCACGGTGCCCGCGTGTAGATGATCGACGCCGATCAGCCTGCACCACTTCGCCAGCACCCGGAAGCTCACACCGTGGGTCTTCTGCCGGGTGTAGGTGGAGTGCCCCGCACGATGCAGGTGCAGCAGCACACCGTTGCGCCGCGCCCAGCGCGACATCGACTGCATGGCGGTGAATCCGACGGTGAGGTCCATCATGATCACGACGCTGCCCAGTTCCTTGGCGAACTCGGCGCGCTCGTACATCTCCTCCATCGTTGCCGCGGTGACATTGAGGTAGTGGCCCTTGATCTCCCCGGTTTCGGCCACCGCGCGGTTGACGCCCTCCATGGCGAACAGGTACCGGTCGCGCCAGCGCATGAACGGCTGGGAGTTGATGTTCTCATCGTCTTTGGTGAAATCCAGGCCGCCCTTGCACGCCTCGTAGATCACCCGCCCGTAATTGCGCGCGGACAGACCGAGTTTCGGCTTCACCGTCGCACCGAGCAGCGGCCTGCCGTATTTGTTCAGATACTCGCGTTCCATGACGGTGCCGTGCGGCGGGCCCTGGAAGGTCTTGACGTAGGCCACCGGAATCCGCATATCTTCCAGGCGCAATGCCAGCAGCGGTTTGAATCCGAAGACATTGCCGATGATCGAGGAGGTGAGGTTGGTGATCGACCCCTCCTCGAACAGGTCGAGATCGTAGGCGATATAGGCGAAGTACTCACCTTGGCGGCCGGGCACCTCATCGATGTGATAGCACTTGGCCTGGTAGCGATCGTGCGCCGTGAGTCGGTCGGTCCATACGACAGTCCAAGTGGCCGTTGAGGATTCACCCGCAACGGCGGCCGCGGCCTCGATCGGGTCAACGCCCTTTTGCGGGGTGACGCGGAAGACGGCCAGGACGTCGGTATCTTTGGGGACGTAGTCCGGCGCGTAGTAGCCCATCGAAGCGTAGGAGTGCACACCCGGATCCCAGCGGTTCGGTTCGGTTACCTCGGTCATCATTCCTCCGCTCCGGGTGAACGCCTGATGAGTTCAAGGATGACCGGGGCGTTAACGACAAACAATTTGATTGTTTCTCGGAATACTCAACGGATTCATAGGGTTTGATACCGTCGAATTGTGGGTATGGTGAGTGCGGCTCGGATGGAAACATTCCTGGCCGTGGCCCGACAGGGCAGCATCCGCCGCGCGGCCACCCAGCTGCATATCACCGAGGCCGCGGTGTCCGCGGCCGTTGCCCATATTGAAAAGCAGCTCGGCGCGAAGCTCATCGCGAAGTCCGGACGCGGCATCGCGCTCACCGAGGCGGGGCGCATCTACTCCGAATACTGCCGCACTATCCTCGGCCTGATGAAGGAGGCCTCCGCGGCCGTTCGTCGCGCCGAAACCGGCAAGCTCCGGATCGGCGTCGTCGCCACCGCGGGTGAGTACGTGCTGCTGCGACTGCTCGCATCCTTTCGCAATCGCTATCCGGATATCGAACTCAGTCTGTCGGTACACCCACGCGACGTGCTGTTCCTCGAATTGCACCACCACGAAACCGATCTCGTCATCGCGGGCCGCCCACCCCGCGACACCGGACTGGTCATCCGGGCCCGCCGCCCCAGTCAGCTCGTCGTCGTCGGCGCCCCCGGCTGCCCGGATCCGCTACGCAGCACCTGGCTGCTGCGCGGCCGCGGATCCGGCACCCGCGACGCCACACTCAGCCTCATCGACCGCCTCGAAATCGCCCCGCCCACCCTTACTCTGGGTAGCCACGGCGCCGTCCTCGCCGCCGCCCGCGAGGGCCTCGGCGTCACCCTCATCCACAGTGACGCCCTCGCCCAGGATCTGGAGTCCGGTCTGCTGCAAGTACTCCCGGTGGACGGCACCCCGATGGATCGCCCCTGGCACGCCATCACCACCCGCACCCCCACCCCGACAACGCGACTGTTCCTCGCCCACATCCTCGACCCCGCCGAAGTCGGCCCGCACGCCTTCCACGCTGGTTAGCCGCACCGGCGGATACCCGCTCAGGACGGTGCTCGGGGGTACCGGGCAGGCAGCGCCTGCCGACGAGCAGGAGACTCGGGCAACGTTCTTGCTGTACAACGTCTTCCGGAAGAATGGGGTACTGTCTGCGGGCCCCGGCCGCTCGCGGCTGCTCGGGACAGTGTTGTCGTACTCCGGAATCGAGGCAAGTGCATGAATCACAAGCTCTGGTTGCTCGGGCGATCCGCCACCGTCGGTACTCATATATTGGGCGAGAAGATCACCCGACCGAAGGCGCGGTCCATCAACGATGTCCCGGTTTCCGGCGAAAGAATCGCTCCCGAGTGGCTGACGGCTGTCCTATGTCGCGATGTTCCCGGTGCCGAGGTGCTCTCGTTCGACACGTCCAACGGCAGCCGCGGTACCTCCACCCGGGTCGCGATCCGGGTCGACTACAACGACGTGGGCACTCAGGCGGGATTGCCCACGGAACTGTTCGCGAAGACAACCACGGCCTTCAGCCAGCGCATACTGCTCGGCGGCGGACAGATGATCGACGGGGAGACCCGCTTCTTCCGGGACTTTCGGCCGCGACTCGAGATGGAGGCCCCGATCGGCTACTGGGGCGCCTCCGACCCGTCGTCGTGGCGGTCGATCGCGCTCATGGAGGATATCGTCGCGACGCGCGGTGCCGTGTTCAGCGAGCCGACTGCTCCCATCGCCCGTGACCAGATGGAAGATCTGATCCGCAATCTCGCCCGGCTGCACGGCACGTTCTGGGAGGACTCGGCTATCGCGGTCCTCAACACCCCGGCCTACATGCTCGACGTTTATCTCGCCGCGATCGATATGAAGAAGCGCTGTGAGGTAGGCCTGCGCCGGGCGGAAGAGGTCGTTCCCGAAGCCTTGCACGGGCAGAGCGAACGGTTGTGGGCGGGTGTCGAGCGGGCCATCACCATCGCTACCGACGACGTTCCCGCGACCTTGTTGCACGGCGACCCGCACATCGGGCAAACCTACCTGACTCGCGACGGGCGGATGGGGTATGTCGACTGGCAAGTGGTGATGCGTGGCGGGTGGGCGCACGATTTCGCCTATGCCGTCAACTCCGGATGTGAGCCCGAGGACCGTCGCGCATGGGACCGCGAGCTGTTGAAGGCGTACCTGGAGGAGCTCGGACACGCCGGCGGTGCGGTGCCGTCGTTCGACGACGCCTGGCTGCTGTATCGGCAGCAGTCCATGTTCGCCTATGCGGCATGGGCTTTCACGATCGGCCGTGCGGCGTATCAACCCAAGATGCAATCGACCGAAACATGTTTGACGCTGTTGAAGCGCATCACCACCGCGATCGACGATCACGATTCGTTGGGAGCCCTCGGCGTCTAGTCCGGTCGGGCGGGGTTCGGTACTTGCGGAGTGTCAGGTACCGCACCCGACCGTCGCCCGCGTAGTACTTGCCTCGGTAGTCCATGCGCATCGCATACGAACAGTCTGGAGTTTCTTGTTGAGTACGCCGCAGTCCCAGGTGCGCCCACAGTCGTGCCCGGTCATCCACGGCTCGCCGATCGCCTCCGACGGCCCGCGAATACCGCTGCACTCGCCGGAGTTCGCCGCCGATCCGCACCATGTATATCGTGAAATGCGAAGACAGTATGGCTCTTTGGCGCCGGTCGAATTGGCGCCGGGCGTACCCGCCACGCTGGTGATCGGCTACAGCACCGCGGTGCGAATCCTCAACGATCCCGATCACTTCCCCGCCGACCCGCGCGCCTGGCAGGCGACGGTCCCCGCCGACTGTCCGATCCTTCCGCTGCTGGAGTGGCGTCCCATGGCCAGCAGAAGCACCGGGACGGACTTCGTGCGTTATCGGCAGGCGATCACCGCGAGCATCGACGCCGTGGACCTCTACGCCATGCACGACATCGTGGAGAATATCGCGACCCCCCTGATCAACAGCTTCTGCCAGGCGGGCCGCGCGGAGCTGATCAGCCAATACGTGTACCCGCTGGTGTTCGAAGTCGTCAATTCCATGCTGGGCTGCCCACCGGAGATCGGGCAGCAGGTCGCCGCCGGCACGGCCGCGCTGCTCGAGGGGGTCGATGCCGAAAAAGGCAGCCAGATGCTCGGCGCGGCACTGATGAATCTGGTGACCCTCAAACGAACGGAGCCCGGAAACGACATCACCTCGGTCCTGCAACAGCATCCGGCCGCGCTGGATGACGTGGAGGTCTCGCATCATGTATCGCAGGTCTACGGCACGGGCATCGAGTTCGAACTGAACCTCATCGTCAATACCCTCCTGCTGATCCTCACCGACGATCGTTTCGGTGACAGTGTCCTGGGCGGGAATCTGTCCTCGCGGGAGGCCTTGGATGAGGTCTTGTTCGATGACCCGCCGCTGGCGAACCTACTGATCACCTACCCTCGCCAGCCGATCCTCGTCGACGGCGTGTGGCTGCCCGCCAATCAGCCGGTCGTCATCAGCATGGCAGCCTGCAACAACGACCCTGCCATCCGCACCGATGACCTGACAGGTAACCGCTCCCACCTGGCTTGGGGCATCGGCCCACACGCCTGCCCCGCGCAATCCCTTGCCTATTTGATCGCTCAGGATGCCATCGACCAGCTCCTCGATGCCCTGCCCGAAATCCGGCTCGACAAACGGGACGGCACGCCGATCTGGCGGCCGGGGCCGTTCCACCGGGCACTGACGGAACTGCCGGTCACCTTTCCACCCGCGCTTCCGTTGAACGCGAACATCGAACCCGTACGCCCACCCGACCCGCACACAGCCAGAGGCTAGTGGGTGCGGCCGTACCCCTACATCGGCCGATGTAGGGGTACGCCTCTACAACTACGAGCGAGCCCGCTTTAGACAGTGGGAAGGGGTGGGCGGTGGAGTCCGGGGGGCACGACACCCGGACTCCACCCGACTGGCGATCGACTGATCGCGCAGGCTGTCAGCCGAAATTCGCCGTTGCGATGATTGTCGCCCAAATACCGGCTCAACAGCATGTTTCCCTGTTACGAGCCCGTGAAATTCGTGTTCCAGACGGCCCGATTTCCCGTCCAGGTTCCATCGGAGGGCATCGCCACGCCTGACCATGCCCGACGAGGGCGCGCGGCTGTGCCAGACTGGCGCGCATGACCGGTGGGGAAGGGTTGATCACCAATGTGTCCGATACCGCGCGGTGGGTGGCCGCCTACCGGGCCACCGAGACGGCGCGTGCGGACGCACTGTTCCGTGATCCACTCGCGCAACGGCTGGCCGGGGAGCGCGGCCATGCCATCGTCGCGGCCGCGCCCCGCATGCTGCGCGGCGGGTGGGCCGTGGTCACCCGGACCAAACTCATCGATGACCTGATCGCGACCGCCATCGGCGAGGGCTGCGACCGGGTGCTCAATCTCGCGGCCGGACTGGACACCCGCCCCTATCGCCTGGACCTGCCCGCCGATTTCGTCTGGGTGGAGGCCGATCTACCGGCACTGACCACCGAGAAGCAAGCCGCTCTCGCGGACGAGAAGCCGCACTGCACCCTGATCCGCCGCGGCGTCGACCTCACCGATCCGTCCGCGCTGGCGCAGTTCCTGGACGCGGCACTCGGCCCGCTGGGACCCGAAAACTCCCCCGCCACAAAGGCTTTGGTGCTCACAGAAGGCTTGCTCATGTATCTCGACGAGGAAACGGTCCGGACCATGGCCGCCGCCCTCACCCGGCCGGAGATCAGCTGGTGGGTCATGGACATCACCATGGCGATGAGGCGCATACGCGCCAGTTCGATGTTCGTGAACGCGCCACTGAAATTCGAACCGAGCAATGGCATCGCCTACTTCGAGGAGCTCGGCTGGCAGCCCCGCGAGGTCGAACATCTGCTCGTGCACGCCCGCAAGTTCCACCGCGCCCCGTGGTACCTGCGTCCCTTCACCTACCTTCCCCAGCCCAACCCACGCAAACCGGGCCGCAATCCCTGGTCGGGAATTGTTCGCTACCAGCGCGGCTAGCACACGGCTCAGAACTGGCTGTGCTGGGAGTCGAAGGTGAGGACGCGACCGCCGAGCAGGATTTGGCAGCCCGCGACCAGGGTGGTCGGGTGGTTCGGCATCGCCCGGATCCACTCCTGATGCCCGGGCATCCTGATGTAGGTACCGTTGGCCGACCCCTGGTCGATCGCGGTCACCTCCCATTCGACCAGCCGAATCTGCACATGCGCCCGCGACATTCCGCCCGACCGGTCCGGCAACCGAATCGGTCGCGCACCGCGCCCCACCGCCGCCGCATGCTCGGGTTCCCGCCCGAGAACGATGTCATTGTCGAGTACGAACGACGTTCCGTCATCGAGCATGAGCAACCCGAGCGGCGGGCGAATCCCCTCGGTCAACACACAGGTCAACTGATCCATCCGAATCCCGCACACCGCGCAGAACGACACCCGCGGATCATTCAGATGCTGTCGCGAACACATGAACCCCCGCACAACAACCCCGCCGTCATCGGGCATCACCACCGGTACCACCCCGCGGGTACGAACCGGCACCGGAATCGGCACATTCGGCACCAATGTATCGGTGTCGAACTCCGGATCGCGCCCGGACTCCGCACTCGGGCCAGCGCCGTCATCCACCTCAGCACTCTTGCGAAGCCCAACCGGTCGTCCCACCGGGACACTCGATGACGGATTCGGCGAGTCCCCCACCCCGCGGTCCACATCGTCGGATGCCACCGAGCGAGAAGCAGCTACGCCCGACTTCCGTGCCGCCGGTGCACGATCCGCCGCAGGCGCGCCGAACCATAGCACCGCCCCGGACCCTGGCACGGTGCCCGCTTCGAGCCCCGCGATACCGCGCCCCGGTAGCGCGCTCGGCCCGTCCTCGTCCACGAACAACCCCACCCCGATATCGGGTGCCGGAATCACCACCCGATCCACGGTGAATCCGGCATCCCTGCCGTGCAGCACCTCCGCGCGATCCGAACTCTCCAGCACCGCCGTCACCCCGCCGTGCAGAAACAATGCCACCCCGTCCGCACTCGGGGTGATCACCCCGAACTCCACCTGATCCTCGTTGTCCAGATTCATCAACCACGTGGTGGCAAGGCGTGCGAATATGCGTCCGGTGCGTGGTTTCTCCTCGGCAACGGCCTCCCGCGCCAGCCCGAGCAGCGCCGTCATCGTCCGACCCGCGGGCGATTCGGAACTCGCGGCGATATCGGCGCGGTGGGCGACCACAACGACCACCCCATCGGCATTCGCGATCAGATGCGTACCACCCGGCAGCACCTCGAGCTGCGGATCGGTCACAGGAATCGACCACCCCGGAACCGCCACCTGTGGAACACCAACCGCATCGGCCCATTGACAATGAGCCAAAACACGATCCAGGTGACGGTGAACTGGATGAGGAATGCCGTCAGCGATGGGTGCAGCGCTCGTGGGAGCACGATGGTCGTGTGGTCTACGAGGACCCACATCAGCGCCGCCTCGTTGACGATCGTCCAGAAGCCGAACAGTGTCGGCCAGTCCTTCTCCCACCGGAACTGCTGCAGGAAATGGTACAGCAGCTCCCACAGCACACCCACGAGCACGGTCGTGAGCAGCACCGACAACGTCACGCGATACGCCTGCCCCAGGGACAGCGATCCGGTCGGCAAAACCGGGGTAATGATCACCGCGACAAGGAATCCGAGGATGCCGAGTGCGAGTATGCGGGTCTGGATTCGCCCGTTCAAGGTGAGCAGCATTGGTTCAGATCTTCTTGTTCGTCGCCCACAACCACCATTGCCGTGACGAGCGCAGCGGTCCCATGCGTTGGCAGAAGCCCAGCGCCGCAAGATCGTCCGCGATCTCCTGCGCCGCGATCTGCAAGCCGAGGAAGGTATCCACCCCAGGAAACGGACCACCCAGCGTCGCACTACCCGATGCATAGATGCGTCCGCTGCCGCTTCGCGTGCCGATCAATTCGAAGGTGGTCGCCACATCCATCCGCCCCACCGGATTGCGCCCGGCCCCAGCGTGATCCAGCAGATCCGCCAGCAAGCGATGTTCGCGCACATCGGCCTCCAACCCGGTGCAGTCGATGATGTAGTCCGCGGCGGTATCGAAGGGCTGGGTCGGTGGCGGAAACGGCAGCGGCGCACTCGGATCCGGCACGATGGTCGTGATCACCCCATCCCGCCCGGGCGCGGGCCGCAGATCGCGCGCCGTGCCCGCCAGCACCTGGTACCAGCCCTGCTTGCGACCGCGCCGCAACTGCTCCTGCCAACCGTCGCGGATGGGGGTGCTGGTGCCGCCCATCTCCTGGTAGGCCCCCGCGCGCCGTTCACCTTGCAGCGTGCGCATTTTCGCCTTGAGCTGCCCGCCCCACACCGACTTCGGATAGTTGAATCCCTGATAGGACCAGCCGTCACCGGACCTGCGGCGGTTGAAGAGGTTCGAGCCCTGCGTCTTACCCACATAGTGGCGGAACAGATGCAGAATCCGGGTATTGAGTTGAAGCTGGTCGCGATCGTCGATGATCCGCTGCAACACCCGGCTGGCCACGATCCCGCTACCGCGAATCATCACCGTGCACGGCCTGCGCTGCAGGGCCTGGTAGACGTGCTCATGCGGTTCGTAGGCATTGACCACCCGCGTCGGATCGCGATACTTCTCCCGATATTCCTGCAGATCGGGCAGCAACTTCAGCCCCGGATACCCAACGGCCACATGGACATACGTACTGCGGAACGCGATCCGCTTGGTCGGTGTCGCACCGGCGGGCGGAGTGAGGATGGTGAAATATCCACCGCCGTACCGCTTGCGCACCATGCGTACCTGCCCTTTGTGCAACGATCCCGCATACCCGATCCGATGGAACTCGCGCTCCATCGAGGCGAACGCCTGCCCCGCCCTCGGCGTGTAGTAATTGGCGAAGATCGGCTCGGTGAACACATTCCACAGGGGCCGGATCGTTTTCTCCGCCAACGCCTCACGCACCGCATAGGACGGAAACCCCCAGATATTGTCCGGCGTCGACGCCGAATCACTGCGCAACCGCTCCCCGCGCGGAATCTGCGACACCCGTGTCAGATACTCATACGACGACCATGGCACCTCCTGCGGTCCGAGCACCGCCATCGACGCCACCGCGACACCGTAGATCCGCAGGGTGTCATAGGTGACGAAGGACCCGATGCCACTGCCGATCGTCACGAACGGAACGTTCACCACCGGAATCCCCGCCCGGCCCACCATCTCATCGGTCCACACGTCGGTTTCGACGAGTTCCCGGGTGATATCTCCCCGCATTTTCGGGATGCTACCGGCCGGAACTTAGCAATGGCTTTCGATTGCCTTACCCGACGCGCACCACCGATCTGCGCCAACCTGCCACGCCGCGCCCCCTCGCGGACGTACCATCCCTGCGTGGCCGACGCGATTCGTTCCACCCCGCTGCGGGTTCTCGTCTACAGCAACGACGCCGATACCCGGCGCCAAGTGATGCTGGCACTGGGCAGACATCCGCACCCCGAACTACCCGCCTTCGAATACCTCGAGGTGGCGACCGCCCCCGTGGTCATCGAGCAGATGGACGCGGGCGGTATCGACCTGGCCATCCTGGACGGGGAATCCGCCCCGGCGGGCGGTCTCGGCATCGCCAAACAGCTCAAGGACGAGATCGACCAGTGCCCACCGGTTCTGGTGCTGACCGGTCGCCCCGACGACGCCTGGCTCGCGAACTGGTCACGCGCCGAGGCCGCGGTGTCGCATCCGATCGATCCGATCCGGCTGACCGAGGCCGTTGTCGCGCTGCTGCGCAATCGCACCGCGGCCTGACCGAATTTCGCCGGTCAGCCCAATAGCCACATCGCGCCCGCGTCCTCGGACGCGGGCACTCGAATGTCACGTGACGGGCAATCGCCTAGCGACCCTGCGGACCGGATTACCGCCGATTCAGTCATAAATAGCAGTCCCGTTTTCGATCAAACACCCCATTCGAATACACGGTCGACCCGTCGCGTCAGTTGTAGGCTGTGCCGTAGCTCACATGGGCGCGAGCCTCGATATGACAGACCCGCGCGGTGCGAGCAGGCCATGAGGCGAGTCTGACCGAGGCGGACAACGACGTCAGCCCGCCTCGGAAGCTGCCGTCATTCCGACGCCGACCAGCACAATCCCGGCGCCGTCGGGGGATATGACGCCCAACCGCCAGCTATAGCTCGCAAGGAGGGGAAGTGCAGTCGTGAATATCGAGATGCCCACTCTGGTCCTCGGCGCGGTCGCCGCCGCGTTCGCGGTTTTCTCCATCATCCTCTCGGCCCTCGTCGGCCCGAAACGACACAACCGGGCCAAACAGGAGGCCTACGAGTGCGGCATCGAACCGACACCGCACGCCGTCGCGGGTGGGCCGGGAAATGTTACCGGACAACGCTTTCCGGTGAAGTACTACCTCACCGCCATGCTGTTCATCATTTTCGACATCGAGATCGTGTTCCTCTACCCGTGGGCTGTCCACTTCGATGCGCTCGGTCTCTTCGGTCTCGCCGCGATGGCGCTGTTCATCTTCAACGTCTCCGTGGCCTACGCCTACGAATGGCGGCGCGGCGGTCTCAGCTGGGACTGATCGCCCGTATGGCCATGGCATACCGAGCAATACGCCGCCAGCGACATACGCACAGTGGAAGTGAGAGTTAGTCGAACATGGGTCTCGAGGAAAAACTGCCCAGCGGCTTCCTGCTGAGCACGGTCGAAGATTTCGCCGGATACCTGCGCAAGGGCTCACTGTGGCCCGCTACCTTCGGTCTGGCCTGCTGCGCCATCGAGATGATGGCCACCGGTGCCGGACGTTTCGATATCGCCCGCTTCGGCATGGAGGCGTTCCGCGCCTCACCGCGGCAGGCCGATCTGATGATCGTCGCGGGCCGGGTCAGCCAGAAGATGGCACCGGTACTGCGTCAGGTCTACGACCAGATGACCGAACCGAAATGGGTGCTGGCCATGGGCGTTTGCGCGTCCTCGGGCGGCATGTTCAACAACTACGCCATCGTGCAGGGCGTGGACCATGTGGTGCCGGTCGACATCTACCTGCCCGGGTGCCCGCCCCGCCCGGAAATGCTGTTGAACGCCATCCTGACCCTGCACGCGAAGATTCAGGAGATGCCGCTCGGCGTCAATCGCGAAGAGGCCATTCGCGCCGCCGAAGCGGCCGCGCTGGCGTCCACGCCGACCATCCGGATGGAGGGTCTGCTGCGATGACCTTCGATACCCCCGACAACACCGAGACCAGGACACCGCACGAGTTCATCGATGCCGCGGCCACCGCCGGTCCGGAAGGCACACCGCCGGAACCGGATTCGCCACCAGCCGAGGTGATCGGTGTGCGACGCGGCATGTTCGGCGTCAGTGGGACCGGCGACACCTCCGGGTACGGCCGTCTGGTCCGCCCGGTGACACTGCCGGGCAGCACCCCCGCGCCCTACGGCGGCTATTTCGACGAGATCGTCGGCGAACTCCATGCCGCCCTCGGCGCGGTCGATACCCGCTGGGAGAGCGCCATCGAGAAGGTGATCGTCTTTCGCGGCGAACTCACCCTGCACGTGCGCCGCGAACACCTCGTCACCGTCGCCATGGCATTGCGTGATACCGCCGCCCTACGTTTCGAGCTGTGTCTCGGGGTGAACGGCGTGCACTATCCCGAGGACGCGGGCCGCGAATTGCATGCGGTGTATCACCTCATGTCGATCACGCACAACCGGCGCCTGCGCATCGAGGTATCCGCACCGGACGCCGACCCGCATATCCCGTCGCTGTTCAGCGTGTATCCGACCACCGACTGGCATGAGCGGGAAACCTACGACTTCTTCGGCATCCTCTTCGACGGCCACCCCTCGCTGACACGCATCGCGATGCCCGACGACTGGCGTGGCCACCCCCAGCGCAAGGACTACCCGCTCGGCGGGATCCCGGTCGAGTACAAGGGCGCGCGCATTCCGCCGCCCGACGAGCGGAGGGCGTACAAGTAATGAACGACATCGACACCCGGCCCGGCGTCAACAATGACACCGGGCCCGACCCCGCTGGCAAGCCGAAGCCGGAACCGACCGTGGTGACGGTGGCCGGCCAGGACTGGGACGCGGTCACCGAAACCCTCGACGGCGCGGGCGAAGAACGCATTGTCGTCAATATGGGCCCACAGCATCCGTCCACACATGGCGTGCTCCGGCTCATTCTCGAGATCGAGGGCGAAACGGTCACCGAGGCCCGCTGCGGCATCGGCTACCTGCACACCGGCATCGAGAAGAATCTCGAATTCCGCAACTGGGCGCAGGGCACCACCTTTGTGACGCGGATGGACTACCTCTCGCCCTTCTTCAACGAGACGGCCTACTGCCTGGGCGTCGAGCGACTGCTCGATATCGAGGACCAGATTCCCCAGCGCGCCACCATCGTTCGCGTCATGCTCATGGAACTCAACCGGATTTCTTCACATCTGGTGGCGTTGGCGACCGGCGGCATGGAATTGGGTGCACTCACTCCGATGCTGTTCGGTTTCCGGGAACGCGAACTGATCCTGGACGTCTTCGAGACCATCACCGGCCTGCGCATGAACCACGCGTACATCCGCCCCGGCGGCCTGGCCCAGGACCTGCCCGATGACGGCGTCACCAAAGTCCGTGAACTGCTTACTCTTTTGCCCAAGCGACTGCGCGATATGGACCATCTGCTCACCCAGAACCCGATCTGGAAGGCGCGCACCCAGAACATCGGCTACCTCGATCTCACCGGCTGCATGGCGCTCGGCATCACCGGCCCGGTACTGCGCTCCACCGGTCTGCCGCACGATCTGCGCAAGGCCGCGCCGTACTGCGGTTACGAGAACTACGAATTCGACGTTCCCACCACCACCGGCTGTGACTGCTACGGCCGCTATTGGATTCGGGTGGCGGAGATGAAGGAGTCGCTCAAGATCGTCGAGCAGTGCCTGGACAAACTGCGGCCCGGCCCGGTGATGGTGGACGACAAGAAGATCGCCTGGCCTGCCGATCTGCAACTGGGTCCGGACGGACTCGGCAACTCCCCCAAGCACATCGGCCGCATCATGGGCACATCCATGGAGGGACTCATCCACCACTTCAAACTCGTCACCGAGGGCATCCGGGTTCCCGCGGGCCAGGTGTATGTGGCCGTTGAATCGCCGCGCGGCGAACTCGGCGTGCACATGGTCAGCGATGGCGGCACCCGCCCGTATCGCGTGCACTATCGCGACCCCTCGTTCACGAATCTACAAGCGGTGGCGGCGATGTGCGAGGGCGGGATGGTCGCCGACGTGATCGCCTCCGTCGCCAGCATCGACCCCGTGATGGGCGGAGTAGACCGATGACACAGATCCTGCTGAAGCTTTCCGCCCGGCCGCAGCCGTTCGCACCGTATGTGCGCGAACGGCTCGAGATCGATGCGAAAGAGATCATCGCCCGCTATCCGGAGCCACGTTCCGCGCTGTTGCCGCTGCTGCATCTGGTGCAGGCCGAGGAGGGCTGGGTCACCGGCACCGGGATCGAATTCTGCGCCGACCAGCTCGGCTTGACCGGTGCGGAGGTCACCGCGGTGGCCACCTTCTACTCGATGTACCGGCGCACCCCCACCGGCGACTACCACGTCGGCGTCTGCACGAACACCTTGTGTGCGGTGATGGGGGGCGACGCCATCCTCGATGCCCTGCGGCAGCGCCTCGGTATCGGGCACGGCGAGACCACCCCGGACGGGGCGATCACCCTCGAGCACATCGAGTGCAATGCCGCATGCGATTTCGCGCCGGTGGTCATGGTCAACTGGGAGTTCTTCGACAACCAGACCCCGGAATCGGCTGCCGCACTGGTGGATTCGCTGCGCCGGGGCGAGCAGGTGACGCCGACGCGCGGCGCCCCGCTGTGCACCTTCAAGCAGACCGCACGCATTCTGGCCGGATTCCCGGACGAGCGCCCCGGCGTCCTCGACGGCGCGGCGGGCGCGGCGACGCTGGCCGGGCTGCGGGTCGCGCGGGAACAGAATATGGAAGCGCCGGAACCGAATTCGGAGGATGTGTGATGACACTGACTCCCGTACTCACCCGGTACTGGGATGACCCACAGTCGTGGACCATCGAGCACTACCGGCGCCACGACGGCTATCAGGCGCTGCGCAAAGCCCTGCGCATGCAACCCGATCAGATCATCCAGACAGTGAAGGACGCGGGCCTGCGCGGACGCGGCGGGGCGGGGTTCCCGACCGGCATGAAGTGGAGCTTCATCCCGCAGGGGGCGGGACCGGACGGGGTGACCAAACCGCACTACCTGGTGGTCAATGCCGACGAGTCGGAACCCGGTACCTGCAAGGACATTCCGCTCATGTTGGCCACCCCGCACACCCTCATCGAGGGCGTGATCATCGCGGCCTATGCGATCCGGGCGGCACACGCGTTCATCTATGTGCGCGGCGAGGTGGTTCCGGTGCTGCGGCGGCTGCAGGCCGCGGTCGCACAGGCGTATGCGGCCGGATTCCTCGGCAAGAACATTCTCGGCTCGGGCTACGACCTGGAACTGATCGTGCACGCCGGAGCCGGTGCCTATATCTGTGGTGAGGAAACTGCACTGCTGGATTCGCTCGAGGGTCGGCGCGGCCAGCCCCGGCTACGGCCGCCGTTCCCGGCCGTCGCGGGCCTGTACGCGTGCCCGACGGTGGTCAACAATGTGGAATCCATTGCCAGCGTGCCGCCGATCATCCTCAACGGCACCACCTGGTTCCGGTCCATGGGCAGTGAGAAGTCCCCGGGCTTCACGCTGTACTCGCTGTCGGGTCATATCGCCCGGCCGGGCCAATACGAAGCGCCACTAGGCATTACGCTGCGCGAACTGCTCGGCTATGCCGGTGGCGTGCGGGCCGGACATCAGGTCAAGTTCTGGACACCGGGCGGTTCGTCGACACCGCTGTTCACCGACGAACACCTCGACGTACCGCTGGACTACGAGGGCGTCGCGGGCGCCGGATCCATGTTGGGCACCAAGGCACTACAGATCTTCGACGACACCACCTGCGTCGTGCGCGCGGTACTGCGCTGGACCGAGTTCTACGCCCACGAATCCTGCGGCAAATGCACCCCCTGTCGCGAGGGCACGTACTGGCTCGTCCAACTGCTCACCCGCATCGAAGCGGGCCAGGGCACCACATCGGATATCGAGAAGCTCCTCGATATCAGCGACACCATCAACGGCAAGTCGTTCTGCGCACTCGGCGACGGCGCGGCCAGCCCGATCATCTCCTCGCTGAAGTACTTCCGCCAGGAATACCTCGACCATCTGCGGCTCGACGGCTGCCCGTTCGATCCCGCGCGATCCACCGCCTGGGCCGAAGGAGTCAAATGAGTACAGCATCGCGTAGCGATTCCGTGGGGGGCGGCGGTCGGGTGACGGGTGGGCGTACAGCATCGCGTAGCGATTCCGTGGGGGGTGGCGGTCGGGCGACGGGTGGGCCAGCCACGGTGAACACCAACACCAGTGAGCTGGTTCCGGCCGATCTGGTCACCGTCACCATCGATGACACCGAGGTCAGTGTCCCCCCGGGCACCCTGCTGATCCGGGCCGCCGAACTGATCGGCATCCAGATCCCGCGCTTCTGCGACCATCCGCTGCTCGACCCGGTCGGCGCATGCCGTCAGTGTCTGGTCGAGGTCGAGGGGCAGCGCAAGCCGGTCGCCTCCTGCACGATGGCCGTCGCCGACGGCATGGTCGTGCGCACACAGCTGACCTCACCCGCCGCGGATAAGGCGCAGGAGGGGGTGATGGAGCTGCTGCTCATCAACCATCCCCTCGACTGCCCGGTCTGCGATAAGGGCGGCGAATGCCCGCTGCAGAACCAGGCGATGTCCAGCGGTCGGCCCGAGACCCGATTCGACGGTGTGAAGCGCACATACCCCAAACCGATTCCGCTCTCGACCGCGGTGCTGCTGGACCGGGAACGCTGCGTACTCTGCGCCCGCTGCACCCGCTTCTCCCAGCAGGTCGCCGGCGATCCGTTCATCGAACTGATGGACCGCGGTGCACTCGAGCAGGTCGGTACTGCACAGGCCGAACCGTTCGACTCCTACTTCTCCGGTAATACCGTGCAGATCTGCCCGGTCGGCGCGCTCACCGGCACCAGCTACCGGTTCCGGGCCCGCCCATTCGACCTGGTCTCCAGCCCGAGCGTCTGTGAGCACTGCGCATCGGGTTGCGCGCAGCGCACCGACCACCGGCGGGGAAAGGTGTTGCGCCGCTTGGCCGGTGACGATCCGCAGGTCAATGAGGAGTGGAACTGCGATAAGGGCCGCTGGGCATTCACCTACGCGACCGAACGCGACCGGCTGACCACACCGCTGGTACGCGGTTGGGACGGCAAGCTCGCGCCCGCATCCTGGTCCGAGGCGCTGGCCGCGGCCGCCGAGGGGCTGGCATCGGCCGTCGGGAATGCGGGCGTCCTGGTCGGCGGTCGCGTCACCGAGGAAGACGCCTACGCCTACGCCAAATTCGCTCGAATCGCCCTCGGCACCAATGACATCGACTTCCGCGCCCGGGCGCATTCGGTCGAGGAGGCGGACTTCCTGGCGGCCCGGGTAGCCGGACAGGGCGTCACCGTCGACTACGACGCGCTGGAGAATGCGCCGGTCGTGCTGCTCGCCGGACTCGAGCCGGAAGAGGAGTCGCCGATCATCTATCTGCGGCTGCGCAAGGCCGCACGCAAGCGCGGCATGCCGATCTTCTCGCTCGCCGCCTACTCTTCGCGCGGACTGGACCGGATGTCGGGCACCCTGCTGCAGGCCGTGCCCGGTACCGAACCTCAGCTGCTCGATGCCCTGCGCGCCGGTGAGATCGCAATGGATTCGGCCGCTTTGGCGACCGCCGCGCAGCTGCTGCGTCAGCCCGGCGCGGTGGTCCTGGTCGGTGAGCGAATGGCCGGAATTCCGGGTGCGTTGTCGGCAGCGGTCCGCCTCGCCGACGACACCGGTGCCGCGCTGGCCTGGGTGCCGCGGCGTGCCGGTGAGCGCGGTGCGATCGAGGCGGGCGCCTTGCCCGGACTGCTGCCCGGTGGCCGCCCGGTGGTGGATCCGCGTGCGCGCCAACAGGTTCGCGCGATCTGGAATGTCCCGGACCTGCCGGTCACCGTCGGTCGCGATACCGCGGCCATCCTGGAGGCCGCCCCGACTTTGGGCGCGCTGGTCATCGGCGGGGTCGATATTGCCGATCTGCCGGATTCGCAGGCCGCGCTCGATGCGATCGATGCCGCCCGGTTCGTGGTCAGCCTGGAGTTGCGGCGCAGTGCCGTCACCGAGCGCGCCGATGTCGTCTTCCCGGTGGCCTCGGCGATGCAGAAGTCCGGCACGTTCCGCACGTGGGAGGGCAGGCCGCGGCAATTCGATACCGCACTCGGTGATTCGATGGTGCGCCGCGAAGCCGCACCGCTGTCGGATCAACGGGTACTGCAGGCGATCGCGGACGAGATGAAGGTGGCGCTCGGGCTCCCCGATACCGCGGCCGCGCGCGCCGAACTCGCCGAACTCGGCGCCTGGGACGGCCCGCCGGTCGCCGCGCCCGCCCATCTGCCGCATCCGGTTCCCCAGACGATTCCGGGCACCGCCATCCTGTCCAGCTGGCGAATGCTGCTGGATCAGGGGCGCATGCAGGACGGCGAGCCGAATCTGGCGGGCGTCGCGCGCCCGCCGGTGGTGCGCCTGTCCTCCGCAACCGCCGCGGAAATCGGTGCGGCCGACGATGACCAGATCGTCATCGCCACCGAGCGCGGCGCCATCACGCTGCCGCTGCTGATCACCGATCTGCCCGATCGCGTGGCATGGCTGCCGTTGAACTCGCCGGGCTGCTCGGTCAACGAACAGCTCGCCACCCAGCCGGGCGGTGTGGT
Source organism: Nocardia sp. NPDC005998 (assembly GCF_040614395.1). Classification (NCBI taxonomy): domain Bacteria; kingdom Bacillati; phylum Actinomycetota; class Actinomycetes; order Mycobacteriales; family Nocardiaceae; genus Nocardia; species Nocardia sp. NPDC005998. The sequence continues at coordinate 77,213 of NZ_JBEXUI010000023.1, forward strand.
GCAGCTGCATCGCGCCGACGAGAGGATGAAGGAACACCGCCATGAGTGATCTCTCTCTTTTCGGCCACGACCCGCTGTGGCTTGTCATCGGGAAATCCCTGGCGATCTTCGCCTTCCTGCTACTCACGCCGATGATGGCGGTGTATCTGGAACGCAAGATCGTGGCGTGGATGCAGATGCGCGTCGGCCCGAACCGGGTCGGTCCCAAAGGCACCCTGCAGGCCGTCGCCGACGGCGTGAAGATGGCGTTGAAGGAAGATATCGTTCCGGCGATCGTCGATAAGCCGATTTTCATTCTGGCGCCGGTGATTTCGGTGGTGCCCGCATTCATGGCGTTCGCGGTCATCCCGTTGGGGCCGGAGGTCTCGATCCTCGGTCATCGGACTGCGTTGCAGCTCACCGATCTGCCGGTGGCGGTGCTCTATATCCTCGCCATCACCTCGATCGGCGTGTACGGGATCGTGCTGGCGGGCTGGTCGTCCGGTTCGACGTATCCGCTGCTGGGCGGGTTGCGTTCGACCGCGCAGGTGATCTCCTATGAGATCGCGATGGCGCTGTGCTTCGCGACGGTATTCCTGCTCGGCGGCACCATGTCCACCTCCGGCATCGTCAAGGCGCAGGAGGGCACCTGGTATGTCTTCCTGCTGCTGCCGTCGTTCCTGATCTACTGCGTATCGATGGTCGGTGAGACCAACCGGGCCCCGTTCGACCTGCCCGAGGCAGAGGGCGAACTGGTCGGCGGCTTCCACACCGAATACTCCTCGCTCAAATTCGCCATGTTCATGATGGCCGAATACATCAATATGGCAACGGTTTCCGCGCTCGCCACCACGCTGTTCCTCGGCGGCTGGCATGCGCCGTTCCCGATCAATCTGTGGGACGGTGCTAATTCCGGTTGGTGGCCGGTGCTGTGGTTCACGGCCAAGATGTGGACGTTCCTGTTCGTCTTCATCTGGTTGCGCGGCACACTGCCCCGCCTGCGCTACGACCAGTTCATGAATCTCGGCTGGAAGCTGCTGATTCCGACCTCGCTGCTGTGGGTGATGCTGGTCGCCACCGCCCGGGTGCTGCAGAACGAGGGCTATAAAGTCCAGACGCCGTTCCTGGTGATCGGCGGCCTGATCATCTCCGGACTGATGGTGCTGATGTTCCTGCAGGCCGGACGCAGGCAGGGGGTGCCGCCGACGGCCGAGGAACCCAGCCGACAGGAGTCGGGCACAGCGGGCACGGTCTTCCTCGGCTTCCCGACGCCACCACTTCCGGATCCCGCGACGCGGCGTCCGGAACCGAAGCCGGGTCTGTTCGAGCCGCTGGCGGGATTCGGGGTCACCCTGCTCACCATGTTCAAGAAGCCCAATACCGAGTCCTATCCGGAACAGAAGGTGCCGACCGCGCCGCGCTATCACGGCCGCCATCAGCTCAATCGCTATCCCGATGGTCTGGAGAAGTGCATCGGTTGTGAGTTGTGCGCGTGGGCCTGCCCCGCCGATGCGATCTATGTCGAGGGCGCGGATAACACCGAGACCGCCCGCTTTTCGCCCGGTGAACGCTACGGGCAGGTCTACCAGATCAACTATCTGCGCTGCATCGGCTGCGGATTGTGCATCGAGGCATGCCCGACCAGGGCGCTGACCATGACCAACGACTACGAGATGACCGATGACAACCGCGCCGATCTGATCTACGAGAAGGATCGGCTCCTCGCCCCGCTGCAGCCAGGGATGACCGCACCGCCGCATGCGATGTATCCCGGTGCGACGGAGGGTGACTACTACCGCGGCGATATCCCGGGCGGTAAAAGCGGTTCGGATACACCGGATTCCGGCACCACCAGGGAGCCTGCCGCCGCAGGCGCGGAAGGAGGCGCACGGTGACCGAAATGATACTGGCCGCCGAACCACTGACCCACACCTCCACCGGTGAGGCCGTCCAATTCTGGATTCTCGGCCCACTCGCGGTGATCGGGGCGCTCGGCATGGTGTTCGCGGGCAAGGCAGTCCATTCGGCAATCTGCCTGGCAGCGACGATGATCGTGCTCGCCACCTTCTACATGGCACAGGACGCGCTGTTCCTCGGTGTCGTGCAGATCGTCGTCTACACCGGCGCGGTCATGATGCTGTTCCTGTTCGTGCTCATGCTGGTCGGCGTCGATTCCCCGGAATCGCTCGGGGAAACGCTGCGCGGACAACGCCTCGCTGCGGGCACCGTCGGCCTCGGCTTCGGGATGCTGCTGATCAGCGGTATCGCGAACGGCATTCGCAACTCCGGAATCACCTATCCGGCAAAGGGGTTCGCCTATCAGGATGTGATCGCGCAGCTCGCCGAGCTGATATTCGTCCGGTACGTGTGGGCCTTCGAACTCACCGGCGCATTGCTCATCACCGCAACCATCGGCGCGATGATCCTCGCGCACCGGGAGAACTTCGGACCGCGCCTGGATCAGAAGGAACTCTCGCGCCGCCGGTTCCGCAGTGCCTACGACCCCACCCGCCCCTCGGATCGGGCCACCCCGCTGCCGACGCCCGGCGTGTACGCCCGGCACAACGCGGTCGATATTCCGGCGCGGCTGCCGGACGGTTCGTTCGAGGAGTTGTCGGTCAGCACGATCCTGCGGCACCGCCGCACCAGGGCGCTCGAAGAGGCCGCCGTCATCTCGGTCGGTGCCACTCCGACATTCGCTGTCGAAGCCCCCTACGAACCCGAAAATCCCACGGACGTCGACGATTCGACGCAGCCTGACGAGGAAGGCAAGCGGTGAATCCTGAGAACTACCTGTTCCTGTCCGCCCTGCTGTTCACCATCGGCGCGGCCGGTGTGCTGCTGCGGCGCAATGCCATTGTGGTGTTCATGTGCATCGAGCTGATGCTCAATGCGGTGAACCTCGCCTTCGTCACCTTCGCCCGGCTGCACTCGAATCTGGACGGTCAGGTGTTCGCGTTCTTCACCATGGTGGTGGCCGCGGCCGAAGTCGTGGTCGGGCTCGCCATCATCATGACCATCTTCCGCACCCGCCGTTCGACCTCGGTCGACGACGCCAACCTGCTGAAGTTCTGACGTGGATACCGCAACGCTCTGGGTGCTTCCCGCACTGCCGCTGGCCGGTGCCGTCGTACTGCTGCTGCTCGGACGCTACAGCGACAAGTGGGGGCATCTGCTCGGCTGCGCCACCGCGCTGGCCTCGTTCGGCTTCGCCGTCGTGGCGTTCTTCGATATGCGCGGCCGCGATGACGCCGCCCGCGCGATCCACAACGATCTGTTCAGCTGGGTTCCGGTCGACGGACTGCAGGTGGACTTCAGCCTCCAATTGGACCAGCTGTCAGTGTGTTTCGCACTGCTGATCACCGGGGTCGGATCGCTGATCCACATCTACTCTGTCGGCTATATGGGCCATGATCCGGGACGGCGGCGCTTCTTCGCCTACCTGAATCTGTTCCTCGCGGCCATGCTGCTGCTGGTGCTGGCGAACAACTACCTGGTGCTCTACCTCGGCTGGGAGGGCGTCGGCCTGGCGTCCTACCTGCTGATCGGATTCTGGTACCACAAGCCGACCGCGGCGACCGCGGCCAAGAAGGCGTTCGTGGTCAACCGGGTCGGCGATATGGGCCTGGCCCTTGCAATGTTCACCATGTTCGCGACCTTCGGCTCGATCGACTTCGGCGCGGTATTCGCGACCGCGCCGAAGACGAGCGAGGGCACGCTCACCGCTATCGGGCTGCTGCTGCTACTCGCCGCCTGCGGTAAGTCCGCGCAGGTGCCGCTGCAGTCCTGGCTCGGGGACGCAATGGAGGGTCCGACCCCGGTGTCCGCGCTCATCCACGCGGCCACCATGGTGACCGCCGGTGTGTACCTGATCGCGCGCTCCGGGCCGATCTTCGATCTGGCGCCCAATGCGCGGCTCGGGGTGGTGTTGGTCGGTGCGGTGACGCTGCTGTTCGGCGCGATCGTCGGTTGTGCGAAGGACGACATCAAGAAGGCGCTCGCGGCGTCCACCATGAGCCAGATCGGTTATATGGTGCTGGCCGCCGGTCTGGGCCCGGCCGGATACGCCGTCGCCATCATGCATCTGCTCACCCACGGCTTCTTCAAGGCCGGGCTGTTCCTGGGGGCCGGATCGGTAATGCATGCGATGGACGATGAGACCGATATGCGACGCTACGGCGGCCTGCGCAAACTGCTGCCGATCACCTACATCACCTTCGGGCTCGGCTATCTGGCGATTATCGGAGTGCCGCCGTTCGCCGGATTCTTCTCCAAGGATCGGATCATCGAGGCGGCGTTCAACCAAGGCGGCGCAAGCGGTTTCGCCTTGGGGACGGTGACCCTGGTCGGTGCGGGGCTGACCGCGTTCTACATGACGCGGGTGATGATCCTGACCTTCTTCGGCGAACGCCGCTGGAAGCCTGATACCCATCCGCATGAGTCACCGGCGGTGATGACCGGGCCGATGATTCTGCTCGCCATCGGATCGGTCGCCGCGGGTGGGGTTTTCGTCCTCGGTTCGTCACTGCAGAACTGGCTCGAACCCGTTGTCGGGGCACATCACGGCGAGGAGGTCGTGCCCGCGGGCGTGGTGACCGCACTGGCCCTGCTGGTGGTCGCGGTCGGTATCGGCTTCGCCTACTACCAGTACGCGCAGCGCGAAGTGCCCGAGACCGCACCGGAAGCGGTATCGGCGCTGACTATCGCGGCTCGCAATGACCTCTACGGCGATGCGTTCAATGAACGCGTATTCATGCGCCCGGGGGCGGATCTGACCCAGGCGCTGGTCTTCCTCGACAATCGCGGCATCGACGGCATCGTCAACGGAATCGCCGCGCTGATCGGCAGACTGTCCGCGCGGATCCGGCGGGTGCAGTCCGGATTCGTACGGTCCTACGCCCTGTCCATGTTCACCGGCGCGGCCCTGGTCGCGGCAGCACTTTTGGCGGTGAGGCTCTGGTGAGTTGTCCCCGGTTGATCCCGCGGTTGCGTCCGGCTGCGGTGCTGCTCGTACCCGATGTGTCCATGTTCACCGGCGCGGCCCTGGTCGCGGCAGCACTTTTGGCGGTGAGGCTCTGGTGAGTTGTCCCCGGTTGATCGCGCGGTTGCGTCCGGCTGCGGCGGTGCTCGTACCCGATGTGTCCATGTTCACCGGCGCGGCCCTGGTGGCCGCGGCCCTGCTGGCAGTGAGGCTCTGGTGAGTGACTTTCCCTGGTTGACCACGCTGTGGGTGCTGCCGGTCGTCGGCGCGGTGGCGGTGCTGATGCTGCCCGCGTCCCGGCGCACCCTGGCCCGCGGTCTGGCGTTCGGTGTCGCGTTGGCGGTGCTGGTGCTCGGCATCGTACTGGCGGTGCGCTTCGAACCCGGTGGGGCGCAATATCAGTTCGTCGAATCCCATGAGTGGATTCCGGCCTTCGGCGCGGGCTATACGCTCGGGTTGGACGGGATCGCCTTGGTGCTGATCCTGCTCACCGGGGCGCTGGTGCCCTTGCTGATCCTGGCCGGTTGGAACGACGAACGTGAGGTCGGCAGCGGACGCCGGGTGTCGCACACCTATGTCGCGCTGACGCTGCTCGTCGAGGCGATGGTGCTGATTTCGTTCGTCTCGCTGGACATTCTGCTGTTCTACGTATTCTTCGAGGCGATGCTCATCCCGATGTACTTCCTCATCGGCGGATTCGGGCCGCGCAGTGCGGATCTCGCGCATCGCCAACAGCGTTCGCGGGCGGCAGTGAAGTTCCTGCTGTACAACCTGTTCGGCGGTCTGATCATGTTGGCGGCGGTGATCGGGTTGTATGTGCTCACCGCGCGGCAGGGGCTCGGGTCCGGATCGTCGGGCACCTTCGACTTCCGCACGGTCGTCGCGGCGGCCAATGCCGGACAGCTCGGTGCGGGTCCGGCGGTGCTCAACGCGCTGTTCCTCGGATTCATGTTCGCCTTCGCGGTCAAGGCACCGCTGTGGCCGCTGCACACCTGGCTGCCGGACGCGGCGGTCGCGGCGACGCCATCGAGTGCGGTGCTGATGATGGCGGTGGTGGACAAGGTCGGCACCTTCGGCATGCTGCGGTACTGCCTGCTGCTGTTCCCGGATGCTTCGGGAACCTATGCGCCCCTCGTCGTTACGCTCGCAGTGATCGGCATCATCTACGGTGCGCTGCTGGCCATCGGGCAGACCGATGTGATGCGCCTGATCGCCTACACCTCGATCTCGCACTTCGGCTTCATCATCCTCGGCATCTTCGCGATGACCAGTCAGGGCCAGACCGGTGCCACGCTGTACATGGTCAACCACGGCATCTCGACTGCTGCGTTGTTCCTGATCGCGGGATTCCTGGTGTCGCGCAGGGGAACTCGTGTGATCGCCGCCTACGGCGGGGTGCAGAAGGTGGCGCCGGTGCTCGCGGGCACCTTCATGATCGCCGGTCTCGCCACGCTGTCGCTGCCCGGTCTCGCGCCGTTCATCAGCGAATTCCTGGTGCTGTTGGGCACCTTCACCCGCTACGGGTTCGCGGCGGTGATCGCGACCGCGGCGCTGGTACTGGCCGCGCTGTATGTGCTGTGGATGTACCAGCGGATGATGACCGGTCCGGTCAAGGAGGGCAACGAGCGGCTCTACGATCTGGTCCCGCGCGAGTTGGCCGTGGTGGTGCCATTGATCGCCGCGCTGCTGTTCCTCGGCGTCTATCCGAAACCGGTGCTGGACTTCATCAATCCCGCGGTGGGCCAGACGCTCACCACCATCGGCGTCCATGATCCCGCGCCGAAGACGCCCGCGATCCCCGAAGCAGGACCCGCCGGGGCCGATCACGGAGGTGCCCACAAATGACAGTGCTGCTCGCGGCCAGTGTGCCCGCGCCGAGCATCGAATACGCCAAGCTGTCGCCGATGCTGATCGTCTTCGGCGCCGCGGTGATCGGGGTGCTCGTGGAGGCGTTCGCGCCGCGTCGCCACCGCTACGCCATCCAAGTGCCCCTGGGGCTGGCCGGATTGGTTGCGGCGCTGGTGGCGGTGGTGCGGTTGTCGGGGACCGAGGCGACCGCGATGGTCGGTGCGGTCGCGATCGATGGCGTGACCCTGTACCTGCAGGGCACGATTCTGGTGGTGTCGATTTTGGCGCTGCTGTTCATGGCCGAGCGCGGTGCGGAGCCCCGGCCGCAGGGCCGCTCGGGACCAGGGACCTGGAGTCTGGCCGCGGCCACTGTCGGTAGCGGAGTGGACGCGTTCACCCCGCAGGCCTCCGCGGTTCCGGGCAGTGCGAGCGAAATGGCTGCGGTCCGTGCGGGTATCGCGACCACCGAGGTGTTTCCGCTGGCCATGCTCGCGATCGGCGGACTGCTGCTGTTCCCGGCGTCGAATGATCTGCTCACCATGTTCGTCGCGTTGGAGGTGCTGTCGCTGCCGCTGTATCTGCTGTGCGGGCTGGCGCGGCGCAAGCGACTGCTCTCCCAAGAGGCGGCGCTGAAATACTTTCTGCTCGGGGCGTTTTCGTCCGCGTTCTTCCTCTATGGGGTCGCGCTGCTGTATGGGCAGGCGGGCACGGTCAAGCTCGGTGGTATCGCCGAGGCAATAAAGCAGCACCCACAGAACACCACCCTGGCGCTGCTCGGTGTGGCGATGCTGGCGGTCGGCTTGTTGTTCAAGATCGGCGCGGTGCCGTTCCAGTCCTGGGTGCCCGACGTGTACCAGGGCGCGCCGAGTGCGGTCACCGGATTCATGGCCGCTGCGACCAAGATCGCCGCCGTCGGCGCGTTGCTGCGAATCCTGCAGATCGCCGTCCCCGGTCTGCGCGACGACTGGCGGCCGGTTCTCGCCGCGGTCGCCATCGCGACCATGGTCATCGGTGCGGTCATGGCCATTACCCAGACCGACGTCAAGCGCATGCTCGCCTACTCCTCGGTCGCGCATGCCGGTTTCATCCTCATCGGCCTGGTCGCGGCGAACGAGGCGGGTACCTCGGCCATCCTGTTCTATCTGCTGGCCTACGGTCTCGGCACGCTCGGCGCCTTCGCGATCGTCAGCCTGGTCCGCGACACCACGGGCGATGAAGCCACCGCCATGTCGCAATGGGCCGGTCTCGGTCGCCGATCCCCCTGGCTGGCAACGGTTTTCGCGCTCTTCCTGCTCTCCTTCGCGGGTCTGCCGCTGACCGGTGGTTTCGTCGCGAAGTTCGCCGTCTTCCAGGCCGCGGCCTCCGGTGATGCCACCTACCTGGTGATCATCGGCGTCATTTCCAGTGCCATCGCTGCCTTCTTCTACATTCGCGTCATCGTCCTGATGTTCTTCACCGACCCACCCGCCGACGCCCCCACGGTCGCCGCCCCATTCCTGACCACCACGGTGGTTGCCTTCACCGCGGGTGCCACGGTCCTGTTGGGCATCCTCCCCCAGATGCTCCTCGATTTGGCCAACCGCGCAGCGACTTTCGTCCGCTGAGTCCATCCCGACCAGAACACCGCCGCACCCTTTGTGGGTCCGGCGGTGTTCTCGTTCTCCAGACGCCCTCACCTGCGATGCCGTGAGCGAACCTCAGCTCGTTCGGGTGAGGTGAACGGTGAGTTCGGCCGAACCCGCGGTACCGCGGTAACCGTCGGTGAGGTTGGTGACCAGAGTGATGTCGTTGGCCAGAGTTTCGCGGCCGATGAACTCTCGGTGGTGCTTCACCGCGTCCAATACATCGTCGGGGGCTGCGATGGTCAGTGCGATTCGGTCGGAGATGTCCAGACCGGCGTCGCGGCGGGCTTGCTGGGCGACGCGGATGACATCGCGGGCGATGCCCTCGACAGCGAGTTCGGGGGTGATGTGGGTGTCGAGGGCAATGGTGGTTCCGCGCTGGGTTTCGACGATCCACCCACTGCGCGGGGTTTCGGTGATCGACACGTCGTCGCTGGTGATCTCGAGTGGTTCGCCGTTGTCATCGATGGTGGCCGTGCCGTGTTCGCGTAGTTGCGCGACCAGGTTCGAGGCCTCGGCGGCCCGGATGGCGTCGGCGACGGCGGGGGTTTGTTTGCCATAGCGTTGGCCGAGGGCACGGAAGTTCGGTTTCACCGCGATATCGGTCAGGGAACCGGTCGTATCGAGCTCATCGATCGTTCTGACGTTCAGTTCATCGGCGATGACTTCGATCAGCTCCGGCGGGAGCTGAATATGTGGTGGCAGGCCGAGAAATGCCCGAGCCAATGGCTGTCGGATGCGGATGCCGCTGGTTTTGCGGGCGGCGCGCCCGCCCTCGACCGCAGCGCGAGCGATCGCGACCTGTTCGGACAGGGTGGCGTCGACCAGTGTGCTGTCGGCGAGCGGCCAGTCGGTGAGGTGCACGGATTCGACGGCGGCGGGGTCGCCGGGGCGGATAACCGTTTGCCAGATCTCCTCGGTGATGAACGGCATGATCGGCGCGAGCAGGCGGGTCAGTACCTCCAGGCATTCGTAGAGAGTCGACAGCGCATCCTGCTCGCCGTCCCAGAAGCGGGAGCGGCTGCGGCGCACGTACCAGTTGGACAGATCGTCGATGAATCCGGCCAGCAGCCGACCCGCGCCAGCGGTGTCGTAGCCGTCGAGTTTTTCGTCGACCGCGCTGGCGAGGGTGTGCAGTTCGCCGAGTATCCAGCGGTCGAGGATGGCGCGATCGGTTGTCGGGCGGGCGGTTTCGGGTCGCCAGTCGGTGTGGCTGGCGTAGAGGGTGAAGAAGGCCGCGGTGTTCCAGTAGGTCAGCAGCACGCGCCGGGTGATGTCCTCGAGCGGGCCCGCGCCGACGCGGCGTGGTGACCATGGGGAGCCGGAGCAGGCCATGAACCAGCGCAGCGCGTCGGCCCCGTGGGTGTCCATCAGTGGGATCGGGGCGAGGATATTGCCCAGGTGCTTGCTCATCTTGCGGCCGTCTTCGGCCATGATGTGCCCGAGGCACACCACGTTTTCGTATGGGGAGCGGTCGAAGACCAGGGTGCCGATGGCCATGAGAGTGTAGAACCAGCCGCGGGTCTGGTCGATCGCCTCGCAGATGTATTGCGCGGGAAAGCGTTTCGCGAACGCTTCGACACTGCCGGGAGCGTACGGGTAGCCGAGGGAGGCGAATGGCATTGCGCCGGAGTCGTACCAGGCGTCGATTACTTCCGGCACTCGCGTCGCGGTCCGGGCGCAGTCGGGACAGGGGAAGGTGACGGCGTCGATGTAGGGCCGGTGCGGATCCAGATCCGATAGATCACGTCCGGCGAGTCGACCGAGTTCGGCGCGGGATCCGATCGCGGTGATATGCCCGGAGTCGCAGCGCCACAGCGGCAGTGGGGTTCCCCAATAGCGGGAGCGCGATACTGCCCAGTCGATATTGTTGGCCAGCCAGTCGCCGAAACGCCCATCCTTGATGTGGTCGGGGAACCAGGTGGTGCGTTCGTTCTCCCGTTGCATCGCGCTCCGGACGCTGGTGGTGCGGATGTACCACGACGGCTGTGCGTAGTACATCAGCGGCGTGTGACACCGCCAGCAGTGCGGGTAGGAGTGCTCATACCGCTGGTAATCGAGTAGCAGTCCGCGCTCGGTGAGGTCGTCGACGAGGATTTGGTCGGCGGCTTTGAAGAACAGTCCCCCGACCAGCGCGACGGTATCGAGGAACTTCCCGTCGGGGGCGATCGGGTTGACCACCGGCAGGTCATTGGCCCGGCATACCGCCAGGTCGTCAACACCGAACGCGGGAGCCTGGTGCACCAGCCCGGTACCGTCGGTCGTAGTTACGTAGTCGGCCACCACCACTCGGTGCGCGTCGGGGATCTCGACCAGATCAAACGGCCGTCGATAGCGCAGCCCGGCCAGCTCACGGCCGGTGAACCGGGACAGCGGCTCGGCGTGGTCCCCGAGCACCGCCGCCATCAGCAATTCGGCCACCACGAACAGACCGGCGGGGGTGCGGGCCAGCACGTAGGTGACGTCCGGGTGCACGGCGACCGCGGTGTTGGCGACCAGCGTCCACGGCGTCGTGGTCCAGATCAGCAGGTGCACATCGTCGTATCCGGCCAGCGGCTCGGTCAGCGGAAACCGCACGTATACCGAGGGATCGGTGACGGTCTCGTAGCCTTGGGCGACCTCGTGATCCGAGAGCGCAGTACCGCAGCGCGGACAATACGGAGTCACCCGGAAGTCCTCGACCAGTCGGCCGTCGCCGTGGATCTTCTGCAGCGACCACCACACGCTGTCCACATATTCCGGAGACATGGTGGTGTAGGGGTGATCCAGGTCGATCCAGTACCCCATCCGGCGGGTGAGCTGTTCGAATTCATCGACGTGCCGCAGCACCGATTCCCGGCAGCGTGCGTTGAACACGTCTATGCCGATCTTCTCGATATCGGGTTTGCCCGACAGCGCCAGTTCCTTTTCCACGGCCAGCTCGACCGGCAGCCCGTGACAGTCCCATCCGGCCTGCCGCGGCACCGAGTACCCCTTCATCGTGCGATACCGCGGAAAGATGTCCTTGAAGACCCGGGCCTCGACGTGGTGGGTGCCCGGGGAGCCGTTCGCCGTGGGCGGGCCCTCGTAGAAGACCCAGCCAGCCGCGTCGCGGGTGCGTTCGGTGCTGCGGCGGAACACATCTTTGGCGCGCCACCAGTCGATGATCCTGGCATCGACCTCCGGCAGGTCCACCCGCGTCGGCAACGCGGCGAACGGCGACACCACAGCCTCGTCCGTCATGGAATCAGATCCCTCGTTTCGTCAACTCGCATGAGAAAAGCCTGCTCATGCGGGGACGAAACACCCTGGCGCCAGGGAACTCCGCGGTACCACCCCGCTTGCACCAGTCGATACCGATGCCTCTTCGTTCGCCGCTGTGACGTGCGGCCGACGTCCGGTTCTACTAGGGGCGGACCCTGTTCTTCCGGAAGCTCCCCGGTGATGGCCGGATCAATGCTGCTGCCGCGACTGTAACAAGCGTTGTCGGCCGCGCGCGAGATCTTTTGGGCTCACGACCTTCGAACAGGTCGGCGCGCAGGACATTCTCCTATCGCGGACCGGATTTCGCAGGTTCCTTTCGCCTGAATCTGGCGCTCAGCTGCGATCGGGTGAATGCCGTATTGAGGCGGTCGAGTAGAGGGGTGGGCGGATCGACGCCCTGCAGCGCCTCGGTGAGCAACCGGATCGGTTCGGTGCACGAGGTGTAGCGGGCACCGGGGTCCTTTTCGAGCGACCGGTGCAGGATCGCGTCGACCTCGGGCGGGATCCAGTGTTGGCGCGCGGAAATTTCGGGGGGCGGGTCGTGCAGTTGGGCCTCCGCGGTGGACATGAGATTCCCGCGGGGGAACGGCGGGCGGCCGGTGAGCAGTTCGATGGCCGAGCAGACCAGTGCGTACTGGTCCGTCGCTGGGCACACCGCACCCGCCCGCAGCAGTTCCGGCGCGGCGAACGGCACCGAGACGACGACGAAACCATTGGTAGCCAGCGGCGGTTCGGGCCGGTGCAGCCAGCGGGCCTGATCGAAGTCCGAAAGTTTCACCGTCGCGGCATCATCCGCACCGACCAGCACATTCGCCGGTTTGACGTCGAGATGGACCACATCGTTCGCGTGCACGAAATCCAGTCCCGCCGCGACATCGGTCAGCATGCGCAGCACCCGCGGCAGGTCCGGACGTCGATGTGGCATCCGCACCAGTGCCGACCCGGTCGAGCCCGCGACGTATTCGTGCGCCGACCACAGCCTGCCGTCGGTTTCGCCGTGTGTGTACATCCGCACAATATTGGGATGTCGCAGTACCGACAGAATGTCGAACTCGTGCACGAATCGCGCACGCGCCTCGGGCGACCGGCTGTCCTCGGGCCCGAGCACCTTCAGAGATACCGGTCGCGATCGTTCCAGATCCTCGGCCAGATACACATCGCTGCTACCGCCATGGCCGAGCCGGGCCTGCACAACAAATCCAGCAAACTGGTCATTCGGCTCGAGTACCACGGCCTCACCATAGTTCGCCGATATCCGGCATCGACGGCGCAACCCACCGCTGCTGGGAAGAGATGCGCCGTCGGTGAGTGCACCCGATGCGGAGCTGGCCTACGAAGTTGCCGCGAGCACCTCACGGAGCCGAGCGACGAATGCGGCTGGATCCTCGACGAATCCGGTGTGTCCGCCCGGGAATATGGTCGGCGTGACGCCGATGGCCGTGCCGAGGGCGCGGGACGTGCGGTCGCAGAGCTGATCGGTCGAATCGGCGCCGATACCGATGATGATGCGAGCCGGAGTCGATTGCAGCACAGCGCTGTTCGGCGCCCAGGTAACGGTGCCGTGGAGTTCGTGATCGAACCAGTAGCGCTCGCTGGCAAGTTGACGTGGTTCGCGCTCGCCGCCGAACATCTGCTGCAGCACCGGTTCCGGCATCTGGATGTTGGCGTTGGCCATGAACTTGCGCCAGGCGCCGACGACATCGCCGGTGCGGTAGGTGGCGATCATGTCCTCGGTGTTGGCGCGCACTCGGTCGCGGTCGTCGAGCAGTTCGCCGAGCGGGGGCTCGTGGGCGATCACGGTGGTGACCAGGTCGGGCCGGGATTCGGCCAGCGCCAGCACACTCGCGGCGCCGCCGCTGGATCCGAAGACCACCGCGGGACCGATGCCGAGGTGAGCAATGAGCCGGGCGAGGTCGTCGGCGCGCAGCTGCGGAGTCGAGTCCTGCTCCGGATCGTCGAGCACACTGTCCTGGTGCCCGCGCGGGTCGGTGGTGAGGACGGTGTGGTCGGCAGCCAGCAGCTCGGCCAGCGGAGCGAAGGCCGCCGCGTCCATCGGTGCGCCGACCAGCACGACCAGCGGTCCCTTACCGCGCACCTCGTAATGCAGCTGCGCTCCGGGCACGTCGAGGGTATGTGCGGGGGCGGTCGAAGTCGGGGTCATCAAGGTCTCCTCGAGCAGTAGTGACGGTTGTTCGTGAATGTGGACCGCCCCGCCGCACCGAACTAATCGGTCGCCCACCAACTTTCTCGCGCGAGCCTCGTGTGCACTCCCCCTGCTCTGTACAACAACTCCGGCGAGACGCCGCACTCCCCCTTCAGCGCAACGCTGCATCCGAACTCCGGCGGCCGCTCCGCCCAGCTCGAGTTGAGCGGGGGCGCCGCATGGCTAGATGTTTGCGAAAACTAGGCACCCTAGGTTATAACCTAAGTATCCTAGTTTGAGAAAGAGGGGCTATGTCACCACGTGCCGGACTCACTGCCGAGCGGATCACGCAGGCAGCGGCCGAACTGGCCGACGAGGTCGGGTTCGACAACATCACCGTGGCGGCGCTGGCCCGGAAGTTCGGTGTGAAGGATGCGAGCCTCTACTCCCACATCAGGAATCTCGAGGATTTACGCAATCGGGTGGCCATGCTGGCCGCCGACGAGAAGACCGGCCGTATCGCCGCGGCGGTGGCCGGACGCGCCGGACGCGATGCCCTCGCCGCATTCGCCGACGAGTGGCGGGGCTACGCATTGGCACATCCGGGCCGCTATGCCGCCACGCAGATGCCGATGGATCCGAGCGTGGCCGCCGGATGGGCCGGTGGGCGGCGCGCGATCGATCTGACCTATGGGATGCTGCGCGCCTATGGTCTCGGCGAACCCGATATCACCGATGCGGTTCGCCTGTTGCGCAGCACATTTCACGGATTCACTACCCTGGAAGCGAGCGGCGGGTTCGGCCACTCCCGGCCGACCACCGCCTCCTGGGACCGGATTATCGACGCTTTGCACATCACTCTCACCCATTGGCCGTCGACCGACGAGAAAGCGAAAACCCAGTGAGAACAGAAACATTGGCCGTACCGGGCGCCACCCTGTATTACGAAGTGCTGGGCAGCGGCCCGGTGCTGCTCCTGCTGCCCGGCAGCGGCGGCGATGCCGGAATCTTCGATCCGGTCGCCGATACCCTCGCCGAGCACTTCACCGTGGTCGCCGCCGATCCGCGCGGTTACTCCCGCAGCGTCCTGGACGATCCCGAACCCGTGGACCAGCGGATGGAGGTATTCAGCGACGATGCCCATCGCCTGCTCGAACACCTCACGCCCGCAGGCGAATACGCCTATGTCACCGGTATCAGCGGTGGTGCGGTCGTGGCACTGGACCTACTCGCGCGCCATCCCGACCGACTGCGGTTGGTGGTCGCTCATGAGCCGCCGTGCTTCGCGATCCTCCCCGATGCGGATGCGCACCGGGCGATGGTCGAGGAGGTGATCGAACTCTGTAACGAGCAGGGCCCCGCCGCCGCTGGCGCGCGCTTCATGCAGGCCGTCGGTGTCAGGTCCAAGCCGCTGCCCGATCCGGCGGAGGTCCCGGCCCGCACCGCCGAAATGCTCGGCCGCCTCATGGCCAACACTGCGGTGATGTTCGCCCACGAACTGCGCCAGGTCACCGCCTACCGCCCCGATATGGCCGCACTCGCCACCGTCCGGGATCGCCTCGTACTGGCCGCGGGCCGCGAAACCCGTGGCCAACTCCCGTACCGCACCGCCGAAACCATCGCGAACGAATTGCAGCACCCGCTCGTCGAATTTCCGGGCGGCCACAGCGGAGTCCGCGAAACCCCAACCGAATTCGCCCGCACCCTGCTCGAAACGCTGACGGCCAGCGCCGCCGAACGCTGAACCCAGCCCTGCTGTGCCGTCGCTTCCGGTCGATCGTGATCGGGTGGGCAGCAACACCATTCGATCTAGCCTGTGTTCGAGGGTGGCTCGAGTTGAGGGGCGCCGCTGCCCGGCGTCCCTCAACCGACAGGACGCAAGGTGTCGGCGGCGTGTCGGTGAGCCAAAGCGACTCGAAAGCCTTTATGCGGCGACCTCATAGATGATTTCGAGGCCATCTTCGTCGTCCCATTGCTCCCCGATCTGAACGAAGCCGTATTGCGATGCCAACCGGGAAGACGCAAGGTTGTCGGGGCTGATGCTGACGCGAACCATCCGGACCCCCGGCTCCCACGCGGCACGCTGCAGCAAACACTCCAAGGCCGCACGGGCATAACCACGCCGGCGCAGAGCCGGATCGACGGCATATCCGATCTCTACCATTCCCGATGAGTCGGGCGCCGCGTGGAACCCGGCCATGCCAACAGCCAGTTGCTTGGGCACATCCCAGATCACACCGGTGACCCAACCCGCACTGGCCGGATCACGCAACGCCTGCTCGCTGCGCCGCTGCCATGTCCGCCGCGAACCCGAATCCACGAAATACGTTGTCAGCGATACCGGACTCACCTTGTTCGCCGTTGCGAGATCCCCTGCCGCGAGCGCCCGGAATGCCGGACCGTTCAGGTGCACGACACGAACACGTGGCCGAACAGCAGACACAGCACTTCTCCCTCGATCGGCGCACGCACCACCATAAACATCCGTCCACCGCATTATCCCGGCCGGTGTCGACCGTGTCCGAGGACAAGTGCAGATGTCCGATCCAGCCGTCGTTCAGCGAAACTCAATCCCGCTGCGCCGGAGCATGTTCCGGCCGACGCCAGGCCGGAACCGACAAATACGTCGCGGCCCGCAAAACCCACTCCACCGGACCATACGCATGCCCACGCAACCACCGGTCGCTGAGCACGATCTGCACCGCATAGGTCACCAGCGCAATCCCGATAACGCCCGCCGGTGGCACTTCATCGGCCAGCGCGAACCCGTAGCCGGTGTAGATCACCATCAACACCACCGACTGCAGAATGTAGTTCGATGCCGCCATCCGCCCAGCCGGGGCGAGCAGCGCGAGATACCGTGCGGTGCGCGCCGATTCGGTTAGGATGACGATCCCGGCGATGTACGCGAAGGTCATCAAAGGGTTCACCAATTCCTGGATCCCGGCCCAGTACGACGGCGGCTCGAGCCAATCCATCACATTCGCGAAGGTCACCGCCGAGACCGGCAGCCCAACCGCAAGTCCGCCCACCAACACCCGAGGTGCCCAGCGGCGCAGTGTCTCCCGATCGGTGAACAATTGGCGTTTACCTGCCGCCATCCCGATCAGAAACAATCCGAGCGCCGGAACACCCTGGGTGAACCAGATCAGGACCATCCACACCGGCGCCTGGGACAGCTGCATCGCGAAGGTATCACCGATGCTGCCGGTATATCCCTCGCGCAACGCCACCACGTCGAGCAGATCAGCAAGCGCAATGACATCGCCGGAATTCGGCAGAAACGACCATACCGACCACACGCCGTACAGCACCACCCCGCCGATCACCGCGCGCCGCGGCGTCACCCACCGCAGCAGCATCAAGATCAGGCACAGGAACGCGTACAGCGTCAGAATGTCGCCGATCCACAGCAAAAATACATGCGCCAGCCCGATCACCATCAGCGCGGCACATCGACGCAGCAACCGCGGATTCGCCGAGACCCCGGCCCGCCGCGCCGCCGCGATCTGCAGGGTGAACGAATACCCGAACAGAAACGCGAACAGTAGATAGAACCGGCCCTCGAACAGCGCCTCCACCACCGCGTTCACCATATGGTCGGCCGTGCCGTCGAAGCCGAGCCGCGGAACGTCGTCGGTTCCGGCGAACGACCAGATCAGCGTGGCGAAATTGACATTCACGATGAGGATCCCGAACAGCGCGCATCCCCGCAGAATGTCGACCTCGGCGATCCGTCGACCGGATGCCGGAGCGGACAGCACCGATTCGGACATGATCCGAAGGTAAGCGACCACGCCGAACCGGTCGTCCTCCCATCGGCCGATTCCCACCCTGATCCGATCCACCCCGAACCGCTACCTCCGGCGTATTGACATCACGCCAGATCGGCGACCTCCAGATAGATCTGCCGCTCGACGGCGATCTCGACCAGGAAGCCGCGCTCCCCATCCACCGAGGCCGTCCTGTGGAATGCCGCCACCGCTACCTCCCCGACCCGCAACCGCTGGCCGGTGAAATCACGCTGCCCCAGAATGATCGGCTGTGCCCGCTCGAACTCCAATTCGCTGACATCATCGGGCAGCGGGAGTCCGAGCAGGTCGGTGACGGTGCCGGGGATGAGCCGGACCGCGACGATCTGATCGAAACTCGGACGCCGCACGATCCGGTGCGCCAAATACATCTTGCCCGCCCGCCCGAAGCACAGATGCGTCAGCAGCTCGGCAGTGCGCAATGGATGCGGATCGAGCTGGGCGAAGGATACGACGTTGCGCACCGTCACGTCGACATCGCGCGCGATCACCGTGCCGCGGCGATCCAGATGTCCGCGAATCAGGTTGCCCCGGAACTCAGTTCGCGGATGTTGCGCGTCCGGACCGAGGTCGGCCAGCGACAGCCCCGCCGGAGCGAAGGCGTGGCAGCCGACAAATCCGGCGCGTCGATCGGCGCCCAGCGCCCGGCGGCCGCGTTCATCCAGTTCGACGTCGAGCAGCACTTGAAAGTCATACGGCGCGAAAAACATCGGCCGATGCGAGAGATAACAGTCGGTGCCGGTCCCGAACACCACCATCCCGTGCGTACCCACCGTGGGCGCCGACCGGCATGGACCCGCATGCACGGCCGTCTTGGTGAACATCCCACTCATGAGGAGGCTCCTTTCCTCCATCCCCGACCCCCAGCCTGGCTCGAGCGCGCCCCACTGCCACGAGTGTCCGGCTACTCGAATCCCCCGCCCCCGCTACTCGACCTCCCGGATCCGATATGTCCCCTTCGTTCTCCACGATCCCCCGATTGCCCCGCCTGGGCAATCGGTCATGATCTGGACATATCGGTCGCCGGTAAATGCCCTGGCAAAGGGCATGCGGACCAGGACTAGTTGTAGGTCTTGGTGACGCCGTCGAGCAGGTGCTCGAGGGTGTCGTTGGTGGGGGTGTCGATCATGTCGATCAGGTCGGCGGCCACCGCGACGTGGTTGTCGGCGGTGACGTTGGCGAACTGAGTGGGATCGCTGGTGCGGAAGCCGTGCTCGGCGGCCAAACGCTGCAGGTCCGGGTCGGTGGCGAGCAGGCGGCCGATGCGGTCACCGGATGCGGTCAGCGGCACCAGGGTGTGCTGGGAGAGCACGGTCGGGGACGGGTAGGTCAGTACCATGCCCGGCTTGATCTGCCCGCGCACGGTCGCCTCGACGAACTGCGCCTCGTAGATCCAGACCATCGGCGTGGGACCCATGCCTGCCGAGAGGTATTCGCGGAACGGACCCTCGGTGGAGTTCTCGGTGTACCCCTGTCGCACGAACAGTCGCGAAACCGTGGGCAGCACGGCCTGCTCGGCGGCCGGACCCTGCACGATGGTGTTGTCGTTGGCCACGTGGCTGGCAATGGCCAGGTACATGGCCGCGGAGTTGGAGGTGCGCGGATCGGTGGTGGAAACCAGGATGTTCTTGTGCACCGGGTACACGGTGTTGCCGGGAAGCTTGTCCCACTCCGTGTCGGTGCGCACGAGTTCGAGATAGCGGGCCATATCGAAGGTCGGCACCGGCCCCGGACGCAGCACACCGGCCGCGGTCAGCAGGTCCGCGATCGGCTGGAAGGTCGCGATCGCCATCGGCGAGGAGAACGGCGTGTACTTGGTGCTGATATTGCGTGCCCGCTGGATCCGATCGGCGGCTGGCGCACTGGACGGGAAGGCGAAGTCGTACTTCCCGAGGTCGACCGAGGTCGCGATCTGCCGCGATCCCGCCGGATCGACCGCCACCTTGACACCCTTGCGGGCCAGCGCCTCCACGACGCGCGGATCCTCGAAGAACGCCATCTTCTCCGAACCGACCACCCCGTGCACCGTGGTCACCCCGGGCGCTGCCACACCGGCCGCGGCCGGTGCGTCGGGCTGCCGCACGGCGAATCCGACGACAAGTGCGAGGACCAGGACCACGATGGCGGCGGCGAGTGCCAGCAGCCGTTTATCGGCGACGAGCTTGCCCGCACCCGAGGCCACGATCGCGCGGACCCCCTGCGCCTGCGTCGCCGAATCTCCCTGAACAGCAACATGTTCCGTCCCAGGCTCCGCTGCGGATGCGCTTTCGCCCGCCACGGCCGCCGCCAATTCCCTGCGGGCGATCCGCTCGATCAGAATCGGCACGAATTCCCGCACCGGATGCCCCTCGAAGCGTTGCCGCGCCGTACCCACCACGGTCTCGACCTGGTCGGGCGGATAGTCGTCGACCAGGCGATCGGTCAACCGCTGGATGGCCTGCTCTTCGCGGACAGTAACGACACCCACCACAGTCTCCTCGGCGTCCCTTCGGTTTTCCGGTCACGACGGCACTCACCCCTGCCCGCGCCGCCGAACCCTACCCAAATTCTCCGCCACCCCGACACCGGCGCCACCCCCCATCACTGGCGAGCGAATCCCATTTCGACTGTGCCAGTGGAGATCTGCCACGGACCGCTACCCACCGCCTCTGCGCAGGTCAGCGCGAAATCAGCGGGCGGTGACCCGCTCGTACCAGGGCGGCACCGACCCGGAACCGAGCAGAACTCCGACCCGAACTCGCGCCGAAAGTTCAACGGGCTATTCACCTTTCGCTACCTAGCGTTGTCCGCATGTTTCCACCACACCCTGGGACCGCCCTGCCGTGGCAGCAACAACGGACGTGCACGGCCAGCGGGTAGCGGCAGCTGTTCATGCCTGGCTCGATTCTCGGGTGCATGAGACGGCAGAGCATGAACATGAGCGGCTAGGGCACCACGACAAGCTTCCCGGTGGCTCGGTTGTTCTCCATGTACCGGTGAGCCGCAACGATGTCGTCCAGGCCGAAGACATGGTCGACGTTGGGTCGATAGACGCCTGCCTCGACCTCGTGGACGATTCGCTGCAACACGGTAGTGCCTGCGCTGCCCTCGAGGTTGTGGCTGTGGAAGGCCGTGAACTTGGTTCCGGACGGGATCATCGCTATCGGTTCGAAGTCCGGAATCAGCCATCCGCTGAGCGAGCCCGCCACGCACACTGTTCCGCCACGACGGACCAGGCGCAGCGAGTCCACCGCCGTGTGCGCCCCGACGAGATCCAGCACGTAGTCCGGCCCCTCGGGCCAGACCGAGTGCATGCTCGCGGTCAGCGGTCCACCGGCATCGACGAGCACGTGATCGACGCCGACCGCGGTCAAGGCGTCGGACCTGTCCTGCTGCCGAGTGGTGGCAGCGACCTCGACACCGTAGCTGGACGCGATCGACGCGGCCGCCATCCCCACAGATGAGGTTCCGCCGCGAATCAGCAACCGGCCCCCGTCCTTTGGCGCGATCCCCAACGCGTCCAGCGAGCCCCGCGCGGTCAAGTACGTCTCGGGCAGTGCGGCCAAGGCGTCCCAGGGCAGCGTGGTGCTGACCGGCATCAGCAGCGAGTTCGGCAACAGCGCATACTCGGCGTAACCGCCGTCGAACTCCCGTCCCATCTCACCCATCACCGCCGCAACGGTCGTCCCATCAGGGATCGTGGGATCGGTTGATGCTGCCACGATTCCCACGCATTCGATCCCGAGCACACGCGGGAACCGCACGTTCGGGGAATGCCCCTGACGAGTCCTCAGCTCCGACCGGTTCAGGCCCGCGGCCTTCACCTGCACCAGGCTCCAGCCCTCCCGAACCGCTGGCACCGGCACCTCGCGGATCTCCAGCACGTCCGGGCCACCCGCCCGGACACAGACCGCCGCTCGCATTGTCGTAGACATGTTTTCGCGCATGCATTCACTGTCGCCCGGAGGCGGTGTGGCCGACCACCGATAGAATGCCAACTTATGCCCATTGGCCGCCAACTTCCCCAGCCCGGTGGGACATCCCAGCTGTGGCCCTCCGGAGGGGTTCATCTATGGCCGTCGGGGGGAACAAGTTCGGCGCATTCCCATCCACGTGGACACCTGGTGTACGCGGCCCGTGGTGTTCTGTCGGTGCACACCGAACGCGGCACATCGATCGTTCCGGCCAATCGGGTCGCATGGACTCCCGCCGGATTCATGCACTACCACCGTGCGCACGGCCAGACCGATATGCGGATCGTCTTCTTACCGGCATCCCTGGCCCGGCTCGTACCAGACCATCCTGCTGTGTTCATGACCTCCGACCTCGCCCGCGAAATCCTGCTCACCCTCACGGGCCCACGCAACTACGACCGCGCCGCACGCGACCAAGACCGCGCCGCGCTCGTTCGCCTTCGCCGAGTCCTTGTCGATGAACTCCACGAAGCACACGAGCAGCCACTGCAACTGCCGGAACCACGCGATGACAGGTTGCAAGCCATTGCGCAGCTGCTGTACCAGAACCCCGCAGACAACACGTCATTGGCCGAACTCGGGCAGACGATCGGTGCCAGCGCCCGCACTCTCAGCCGACTGTTCCGCAACGAACTCGGCATGACCTTCTATGAATGGCGCACACAGCTACGCATCTATCACGCACTCGTTCTTCTCGCCGACGGCCACGACGCGACCCACGCCGCACATGCCTGCGGATGGGCGAATCCCAGCAGCTTCATTGCCGCCTTCACCAACATCATCGGCACCACCCCGGGCCGCTACCGCACCGGTCACCAGCGCCGGACCACCCCATGACCTGGGCAGCGCATCGTTCACCACTGCTCACCCTGACCGAAAGACGACCCGCGGCAGTCGAATACGCGAACTCACCAGTCCGGCAACCCTTTCGAACCTCATCGGCAGCCATGCGTGGCACCACCAGCCGGCCCGGGCTCGGCGGCGCCGAGAAGACCCTGCACTGCCAGATCGCATTCGTTCAATGCTCGACCAGACCTGCTCGGTCGGGTCGAACAGGGCGCCCGGGAGCCGCGGCCGGTAGCCGGTAGGCCCCCAGCCCGAATTCACGGTGTGATCAGGGCCCGGATATCCGGCAGATTCCCGATCCGCTGTGTCGCGGGCCGTCCCGGTGCGTCTACTTGCGGTGAGCCGGTGGCACGCAACCGCGCCCGTACTTCGGCCGAGGTCTTGCGACCGGTGCCTGCGGCCGCCAGCCCCTGGTAGCTGGCAACCGAGCCGACGACGATCGGGGACGCGCTCGAGGTTCCGCTGAAAGTGTCTGTGTACCAATAGTCTTCGTCCGTGCCGCCCTGCAGATCGCCGTATCCGGTGGTGGTCACCTCCAGGCCCCAGCCCTGGGCGTCGACGCGAGATCCGTAGTTGGAGAAGGCGAGCCGTGAGCGCGCGGGTCCGTGGTCGCGGCCGTGGAATCCCGGTGGCGGGGAACCCGCGCCGACCAGGATCGCACCGGAATCGGCCACGCCGCCACGGAACGGGTTGCGCCAGGAGGACGGGAAGTCGGCGGGTCGGGTTTCATAGAGTGCGCTGTCGAGGTCTTCGGCGCCGTTGCCCGCGGCCCCGACCACGATGACACCGTGTCCGATGGCGTAGCGGATCGCGGCCCAGTCGTCGGGCCACCATTCGATCGCGATGTATCCCGCCTGGTCCGAACGGTTCTGGTAGTTGTAGCGCGGTCCGGGCCGGTGCAGTTCGAGCAGGATGATGTCGCCCGCGCCGAGCGCGTCGGCGGCGGTGCGGATGGCGGCCGCGGAACCCGCGTCGAAGACCGAGACCGCGCGGATGGCGGCATCGGCGGCAATGCCGGTAATGCCGAAAGTGTTCACGTCACCGCTGATCTCACCGGCCACCGCGGTGCCGTGATTGCGCCAGCCCAGATCCGCCGACGGCGCGTTGCCGATCACCCCGCCCTGGTTCGCCAGCAGGTCCTCGTGGGTGAACCGCCACGCGCCCTCCACATCCACGATGCGCACGCCCGCGCCGCGACCACCGGGTTGGGTCCAAGCCCAGCGGGCGTTCACCCCCTGCGGTGCCGCCTCCAGATATCCCTGCCGGACTTCGTAATTCGGCGTGACCGGCGGTGCGTCCTCGAGTCTTCGGGCCGCGATATCGGCCAGCACCACCGGTGGTGCGATCGGTGGCTCGGCGGGCGGTTTGATGTAGGCCGTCTCGACCGCGTCATCGGCACGCAGCCGATCCGCGACCGCCTCGAGTTCGGTCGCGACGCCGCGCACCGCGAAGTAGTTCAGATACTCCGCACCGATCGGCTCCTGATCGGTGTCCGCGATCCGCTGCGGCAGCCGATTGGCGGGCCCGAAGATCCGCACCGGCGCACCACCTTCGGGCAGCAACTCGACCAACCGGGATTGCGCCGCCAGACTCTCGCGCACCGCATTCTGGTCGATACCCGCCTGCGCACCGCGGGTGACAACGATCAATTCCGAACCACTCGCTGTGGGTGCCATGCCCGACAGTTAACCCGCCACCCGATCTTCGCGCCACCGCACCAATTCGAGTGTGTGCCAACTCAGTTCGGGATTATCGGAATTGGCACGGTGTCCGGGACCGGGGCAACATCGCCCCGGCGGCGGGCGCCGGTGAGGATTTCCAGTGCGCCGATCACGATCGCGCAGCCACCGACCGCCAAGGCCAGTACCTCGAGTGAATCGAAGGGCAAGACGATCACGACCAGCCCGACCATCATGGTCAGCAGCCCGAACACCTCTTGCCAGCCACTTTCTGGTAACCCATCGGACCAGACCGCTACGATGGCCTGCGCGATGCCGCGGATGGCCCAGCCCAGGCCGATCAACACTGCAAGCAGCACCACCGAATTCGCGCTGCGCAACGACAATACTGCCAGGGCAACGGAGGCAACGCCGCTGAAGAATACGAAGATCCGCAGCGCGGTCGCGAATCGCGAACCCATGGCGATGATGAGCTGTAACGCGCCGCCCCACAGCAGATAGAGGCCGAAGAGCAGTTGCGCGGTAGCTTCGGTCTTGTGCGGCCACACGGCGATGAGCCCCCCGAGGGCCACCGAGCCGATGCCTGCGAACAACACCGCCTGCCGCGCCCCGCCGACAAGCTCACCCCCAGGACCCGCACTCTCGTTTTCGGGCATAGCACCATGGTATGACTCGAGAATGCGGATAGCCGAATGTTTGCTTTCGACTCGCGGAACTCCGACAATTTTCCGCCGGATTCCCGGCTCATGCTCCCATCGCGAGAACTACAGCGCGGGCGGTGGAACCGTCGCCGAGTTGCCACGGCACGCTCACTCGGGCATTGGCTGTGCCAGGGGCGTCAGCCGTGTTCAGGACATGGCGAAATACCGCGATCGCACCGCCCTGCACGGCGATATCGGTGTATGAGGGCCCATCGGTGGTCGAGACGAGTTCGCTTGCGGTGTCGGCGAGTTCGCCGACCGTGACGATGACCGATGGGTCCGGAGTGTCGCTCTCGCTCTGCGCCTGCGGCCGCGCTCGCCCGGTCAGCAGCGCGATAATCTGGGTGACCGCCACCGGATCCCGGGTTCCGTCGTAGATCCAACGCTGTCCGAGTATGCCGTGTATCGAGGTCCCGATAAGAGCTTCGTCGGCACTGTCGAGTGGCGCGCCACGGTATGTCAGCGGCAGGTGGTAGGTGCGGGCTTCCGGCCCCGCACCATCGGTCACCAGCATGAATTCGATGCCGACCGCACCCGTCGGATCGTCGAGCCGGAAGCCACCGGCCTTGGTCAGCTCCGGTGTGCGGTCGCTGTCTCGATACCAGGGCCGGGTCGGCAGCCAGGCGGTGAGCAGCTCGAGTTTGGTGGGAGACATTGTCGTGCGGTGGATTACAGCCATGGAACACACTAACCTTCGGCGGCAGAGGGACGCGGCCTGGAGTTCGCGGGGTGGGCGCTCCGGTCCGTCAGAGCTCGGCCGCGATCCTTCCGCCGCGCCGATGGTCACCAGTGCACCCCGGCCGATGCGCGCCGCGTGGCTCAGCGAGAAGTGCGGCAGGTACAAACACCATCGCGGTGGCCAGCGGCGCACCGCTCCAGCGAGGTCGTTTCCGAGAGCGCATGCTGCTGTCGGCGTCGTTGTCACGTAGACGTATCACCGATCCGCAACCCCGTTCACTTGGACG
Organism: Nocardia sp. NPDC005998; assembly: GCF_040614395.1. NCBI lineage: Bacteria > Bacillati > Actinomycetota > Actinomycetes > Mycobacteriales > Nocardiaceae > Nocardia > Nocardia sp. NPDC005998. Next base: position 102,985 of record NZ_JBEXUI010000023.1, read on the forward strand.
TGGTCTCCATGCGGCAGGCTGGTCCCGTGGTAGTTGCGTCTGATGTTGTCCCAGTGCGTGGTAGTGAGTACTCGGTCTTGTTGCGTCGGATCCGGGAGGCGGATCTATTGGACCGCCAGTTGCGGTACTACGGGTGGAAAAGTGCGATTACCGCGGGAGCGTTCGTTGCCGGGTGGGCGGGGTTCTTCGTCATCGGAGATTCGTGGTGGCAGCTGGGTGTTGGGGTGTTCCTGGCCGCGGTGTTCGCGCAGATCGCTTTCCTGGGACATGACGCCGGGCACAAGCAGATCTTCGCTTCCCGGCGAGCCAACTACCTGTACGGCATGGTCGTCGGCAATCTCGGTATCGGGCTGAGCATCGGCTGGTGGACCAGCAATCACAACAGGCACCACGCCCACCCCAACACCGAGGGTGCGGATCCCGACGTCATGGGAATCCTGGCCCATTCCGGCGGACGCGCACGGGCCGGCACGGGTATCCGTCGGCTGATCTTCCGCTACCAGGCCTGGCTGTTCTTCCCAATGTTGTTGCTCGAAGGCGGCAGCTTGCACTACGCGAGCGTCCGGGCGGTGTTTCGCTGGCCGATCCCGAATCGCGTCTGGGAGGGTGCACTGCTCGCCGCGCACGGTGTCGGGTACCTCTCCGCGGTGTTCCTGGTCCTGTCGCCGGGCAAAGCGTTGGCGTTCATCGTTGTTCAGCAGGGTCTGTTCGGGTTGTACATGGGCTGCACGTTCGCCCCCAACCACAAGGGGATGGAAGTTCTGCCCGAAGGCGACAACACCGACTTCCTGCGCAGACAGGTGCTCACCTCACGTAATGTCCGCGGCGGCTTTCTCGTCGATACCGTCCTGGGCGGCCTCAACTATCAGATCGAGCACCACCTGTTCCCGTCGATGCCCCGCGCCAACCTGCGGCGAGCCCAGCCGATGGTCGCCCAATTCTGCGCCGAGATCGGCGTGCCCTACTGCGAGACGAGCCTTGTCGAGTCCTACGTCCAAGCGCTGAGCCACCTCAACGACGTCGGGCGCCAGACCCGGACGACACCTCAGCCGGTCGAATAGTGCAGCGGGTCCGTAGGCACCGATTCCGCAGCTCACCGCTCACCGGGAACCACCCGCTGCGCCCCTGGTACAGACGGGGCGATCGCGATTTCGGGACCGCCGACCAGCATCGCACGGTTCATACGCTGGTCCGTTAGGCCTACCAGAAGCCCAGTTCAGGCTGGGCTTTTGCGTTCCAGTGGTACTTTGCGTCGGCCGGTTTTCCAATTAATTCACAACTGAGTTGTTCGACGCGTCCCGGCCGGTCCCCGCTGCTGATCTCCCTTATCGACAGCTATTTCAGGAGGCCGCTGTCGCCGTCGAATTCGAAGGATGTATCGCGGTCTGCTATCCCGGAGCCGCATCGGACACCGATCCCCCTCGGCTCGTGCGAGATTCGGCGACCATATGGTCCAACTGGCGTTCCGCCCGTTCCGCTCGCGCCAATGTCTGCGCCCGGGCGTCATCGAGTGCGGCCAGCCGCTCGGCCGCTTCGCGCCGCGCCTGCTCGACTGCCGCCGCCGACTCGGCCCGCACGGCCGCGATCTCCGTACTCGCCGCGCGACGAACATCGGCGAGCTCACCGCGGGTTCGATCCAGTTCCGACCGCACCCGGTTCAACTCCTCGCGTGCCTCCGCAACGGCCTGATTGCGCTCGGCGGCAGCCTGTTCGGCGCGTTCGATGGCACGCTCGGCATCGGCGGCACGCTGTACCGCCAGGTCGCGTTCGGCACCGGCCGCGGTGATCTGCTGGGCTGATTCGCGGCGGACCTGCTCGATCTCGGTGGCCGCCTTGCGCCGCGCCAATTCCACATCCTCGGTTGCCTGCTGCCGCGCGCGTTCCACATCGTCGGCGGCCTCGCGGCGGATGGTGCGAATCTCCGATTCGGCCACGCTGCGCGCCGCGAATACATCGTCGGCGGCTTGTTTGGTCGCCCGCTCGACCTCGCGCATCGCATCTGCCCGCGCGGTATCCGCCTGGGCGACCAAGGATTCCGCATGCTCGGCCGCACTCGCCGCATCGTCGGCGGCCGATTCCGCCGCCGCCCTGGCCTCATCCGCCTCCCGACGCGCCTGCTCGGCCGCGACCGTCGCAACCTCCGCCTCGGCGATCCGCCGCGCCGCATCCGCTTGCACGGCCTGTACCTGTGCCTCGGCGATCGATGGATCGGCAAGGGTGGACAGCTCGGCCACCGCCGCGGTCAGCGTATTGCCGAGTTGATCTGCCAGCCCACGGAATTGGGTGAGCAACTCATCGGCACGCAACCGAGCCACCGTCACGGGCCCCTGCTGCGTCACAGTGACAGAACTCGAGGGTGCTTCCGATTCCTGTTGCTGCCGTTGACGTTCTCGCCACGCTCGCCATCGCGTGTGGTCTGGATGATCACAGTATTCCGAGGGTCGCCCGGGCCCTCCCCCGCGTGTAATCGGTCGAGCACACCCTGGGTAGCTACAAACGTTGGACACCACAGAATAGTAGCGTTGGTTTCGTCACTTTCAACGTATTCATACGAAACGAAATCCGTGTCGTCTCGAGAACTTCCCTATGTCGATCACTTCGTTCTAGCCCCCGATAAGTGAACATTATCGGCGGTTAGCCTCGGTGGAATCGTCGCGAACTCGGTGCCCTTGTTTCGTTTACGTTTGGTATGTGCAAACGAAACGTATACCCAACGGAACTCATGAAAAACTAGGTACCCCTACCGCAGGTCGGTGTTGTCTCTCATCTGAAACGATCACAAGCTCCCGTCGAGGCCCAGGACCCCGAAGCTGCCGCCAGGGGTCAAGTGGGGACGTGCTACCGCGCGCGGCCGTGACGCAGGAGTGGGAACCTTGCGCGGTTCGCGAATCTGCGGAGAGCGGGCCGGTCTCGAAGATCGACATTCACCAATTCCGCCACGCCCACGCCACCGACGAGGTTGCCCTCGCGCCCGAGCCGTTCGACGCCCGCCACCACTGGTCAGGATCTTCGCGATCGATCTGGTCCACGAGCTTGTCCGCACTGGGCGCACTCGAGGAAGTGGGGCGCGGTTGCCGCGACACTGTCGTGCTGTCGAATTGCTGACGACCAGCGTCCCGGAAAATTCTTCAAAGAAATCCGGGAGGCGGTGTCGGATCGGGGCGGTGGTGTTCGTAGCAGGGGTGAGGCCGCCGACACGGGGCGGCGCCAAGGCAAAGGAACCGCGATCATGAAGCTGACGACCATGACTCAGGTCACCATCGATGGAGTGATGCAGGGAAACGGCGCCGCGCCGGATGACCGCAGGAACGGATTCGAGCGCGGTGGATGGGCCCGGGGGAAGGGCGACGACGAGACCAGGACGTTCATCACGCAGACCTACCAGCGCGCAGAGGCGTTCCTGTTCGGCCGGCGCACCTACGAGCTGTTCGCCGGCTCCTGGGGATCAATCGACCAGATGCGCGCACATCCCATCGGCGTGGCCTTGAACGAGGCCCCCAAATACGTTGCCTCGACCACGCTCACCGCGCCGCGTTGGGAAGACACGACCGTTCTCCGCGGTGACCTCGCGGCGGCCGTCATTGAGCTGAAGGCCAAGCCCGGGGGCGAGCTGCAGGTGCACGGCAGTGGCGTCCTGACCCGGTGGCTGCTGCAGAACGATCTGGTCGACGAGATGACTCTGATCGTGATCCCGGTGATCCTCGGCCAGGGCGCGAGACTGTTCCCGGAGACCGGCCCGGATCTTGCGCTCGACCTGGTCGAGTCGCGAATCGACTCGAAGGGCGTGACGATCCAGGCGTACCGGCCGGCCGGGCGCCCGCAGTATGTGCCAACGGCTTGAAGTCCCGGACCACCGAACCACGCTGTCTTGATACCACAGGAGAGGATCTTCAGATGCAGTACCTGGTTTCCGTGATCGATGACAAGAGCAATCCCGGCAGCGCGGACAGGCGCCCTGCCATCAGCGCGTTCAACGAACGACTTATCGCCGAGGGCTACTGGGTTTTCGCGGGCGGTCTCGCGGACACCGACGCGGCCACGGTCATCGACAACCGGGGCGAGCAGGCGGTGTTCAGCGACGGGCCTTTCGTGGAGTCGAAGGAGTACCTCGCCGGCGTCTGGGTGTGGGAGGCCCCCGATCTTGATGTGGCGCTCAGGCTCGCCACCGAGGCGTCGAAGGTCTGCGATCGGAAGATCGAGGTGCGGCCGTTCCTGGCGGAGTGAGCGTGGCCGACGTCCCCGAGGCGGTCACCCGGGCCCACCACGAGGAGTGGGCTCGGGTGGTTGCCTCCCTGACCAGGCGCTTCGGTGACCTCGACATCGCCGAGGAGGCAGCGGCCGAGGCGTTCGCGACCGCCGTCGAGCGGTGGCGGGCCGACGGCGTGCCCCCCAACCCCGGCGCTTGGCTGACCACCACCGCCAACCGCAAGGCCATCGATCGGATCCGGCGTGAGCACAAGCGCGACGACAAGCACAAAGAGGCTCAGATGGTGTACGACGACCCGCCCGAGCCTGTCAGCGCTGTCGACGACGACCGGCTCCGGCTGATCTTCACCTGCTGTCACCCGGCGCTGGCGATGGAGACCCGCGTGGCGCTGACGCTGCGCATGGTCGGCGGGCTGACCGTGCCCGAGATCGCCCGCGCCTTTCTGGTGCGCGAGACCGCCTTGGAGCGGCGGATCACCCGCGCGAAGGCCAAGATCAAGGCGGCTCGTATCCCCTACCGCGTGCCGTCCGCCGAGGATCTGCCGACGCGAGTCTCCGGCGTGCTCGCCGTCCTGTACCTGGTGTTCAACGAGGGCTACCTGGCGACCGGCCCCGACACCGATCCCCTACGGCACGACCTGGCCACCGAGGCGATCCGGCTCACTCGCCTGATCCGTGCCCTCCTGCCGGACGACGGTGAGGTGGCCGGGCTGCTGGCGCTGATGCTGCTCACCGAGGCCCGCCGCACCGCCCGTGTCTCGGCCGGCGGCGAACTGGTCACGCTCGGCGAGCAGGACCGTGGGGCCTGGGACGCGGCGCTGATCGCCGAAGGCCACTGGCTGGTGCGCGAGCGCCTCGCCGCTGCCGCCGCCGGGGTGGCTCCGGGCCGCTACCAGATCCTCGCCGCGATCAACGCCGTGCACACCTCCGCCCGCAACATGCGCGACACCGACTGGTCTCAGGTCCTCGCCCTCTACGACCAACTCGTCCGCCTCGACCCTTCACCGATCATCGCCCTCAACCGAGCCATCGCGGTCGCCGAACTCGACGGCCCGCAGGTGGCACTGGCAGCAGTCGACCGTCTCCAAGACAAGCTGGCCGGCTATCACGCCTACCACGCCACCCGCGCCGACCTGCTGCGCAGGCTGGGCCAAAGCCAGCAGTCACGCGCGGCCTACGACAGGGCCATCGAACTGGCAGGCAACACCGCCGAGACCGCCTACTTGACCCGCCGCCGCGACCAACTGCGGTAGCGCCCACGGATCAGATCCCGGTCGAAACTCCGCGCGCAGCAGCGGCCGACCCCGGGGCGCGCCGCCGAGGCATTCCGCAACCTGTCGCGACAGCGACGGGTTGCGCTTCGTCCGAGTTTCGAATGCCAGGTCGCGAGTACGCATTTCGCGACGCCGAGTGCGCCGTAGAGGCCGGACAGGCCGAGGCTGGTGATTACCTCGTCGACGAGGTCGGCGGCCCATAGCGCGGGGTTGTTCGCGTCCAGGTGCAGGTAGTAGCGGAACACGTCGAAGTCTTCGACGACGATGTCGGTGAGGTTCGGGGGGTTGGCCGCGTGCAGAGCCGGCATGTCCTGGCCGGGCAGCAGCATGACGAGCACCAGGCCGTGGATGTACAAGCGGTGCCCGATCGTTTCGCCGATCCAGTTCTTCGCGGCCAGGGTGTTGGCGCGGACCTGGTTCATCGGGTTGTGGTCGACGTCGTTGCCGTAGATGTCGGCGATCTGCCCGTCGTCCATCCGCCACGGCCCGTTCGGCGGCACGACGAGCACCCCGTCCTGGCGGTTGCGGAATCCCTTGACCTCTACCGCGATACACCGCTGGGGTGTCCAGATCAGCGCGTCGAGCTGGCGACTGTAGCTGTGGTCAGGGACCTCGACGTTCAGCAACGCCACCCCGGGCTGTCGCCAAATCATCGTCGACAACCCTGGTGGCGGCTCTTCCGGCGCTGATCCCGACGGGGTCCCGGCCATGATCCTCCTCCTGGGTAACCGCTGTTATGTTCCCCATGACGGACTGGTTCTCGGCGTCGGCAGGTGTCAACGCGCCGTCTGGCCCTGTCCTCTCATCGCACTGGTCAACGCGGTCCGTGCCAGATCGCGTAGCCAGATGTGTGCGGGGTCGGTGTCATAGCGCTGATGCCATGACAGGTACGCCGGGGCCGGCGGCAGGTCCAACGGGAGCGGGAGCAGGACCAGGCCGAGATCTGTGGCGGCCGAACGCACTGTGGATTCGGGGGCTGTGACGAGGAGGTCGGAGGCTCGCACGAACTCGAGCGCGGCTCTTTCGGTTGGCGCGGTCGCCACCACACGTCGGGTGAGGTCGAGCCGCGCGAGAGCGTCGTCGATGATGTTGCCGAGCCTTCCGCGCCGCGAGACGGTGATGTGCTCGGCCGCGGCATACCGCGCGGCGGTGACGGTCTTGACACGGGTGAGCGGGTGCCCCCGCCGTACGACGATGACGTGCTGGGTCTCGGCCACCCGATCGGCGCGAATCTCGGGCGCGGTCGGGCGGTCCGCGTTCGCGGCGAGGTCGACCTCGCCGCGACGCAACTCGGGGGTGTCGATGCTCGATTCCGCGATGAAGCGCAGACGCACGCCCGGCGCCTGCTCGCGCACGGCAGCGAGAAGGGCGGGGCCGCTGAGGGCGACCAGTGCGTCGTGCCAGCGGAGGGTGAAGGTGCGCTCGAGCGTTGCGAGGTCGAGTTCACGGCTTGGCGCCAGCACGCCCTGGACCTGCCGCAGCAGGTCGTGCACCTGTTCCCGGACGGCGAGCGCGTATGGCGTCGGGGTCATCGTGCGCCCTGTGCGTACCAGGATCTGATCCCCCGTCGTGCGCCGGATCCGGCCGAGGCTTCGGCTCATCGCGGGGGCGGTGACGTGCAGGCGGTCGGCCGCGCCGGCCACGCTGCCTTCCTCCAGGAGAGCGTCGAGCGCGGCGAGCAGATTCAAATCCAATTGCATGGGAGTCATTCTATTCGTGCTTTACATGCACTTGAAGTTAATGATGGCCCGTCCTACCTTCGAGATGCGGGCGCAAAAGACCACGGTTTTCGCCCGGCTGACCTCCGCTCAGATAGGAGCACCCACCATGTCCGAATCGATTCGGAGCACCGGTGTTGCCACAGCTGCCGGCTCCGCCTCCGACGCCGACCTGCTCGCACAGACCGCGATCGCTGTACGCACGGCGAGTTCGGCACTGCGGGAGCGCTTCGGCGACGTGGTCCAGTTCCGGACCCGCGAAGAGCTGATGGGCGCGCTCGCCGCCAACGACGACACGGTTCTCGACATCCTGCGCCCCCGCCTCGAAGTCCTGCGCCCGGATGCCCGCTGGGTGGAGGAGGAGCTGGACGGCGGCGCTCTGCCGGCCGGCGAATGGTGGGTCGTGGATCCGGCCGAAGGCAACGTCAACCACCTGCACGCCCTGCCGGAATGGGCGGTGACCGCCACCCTCGTGCACGATAACCAGCCGGTGCTCACCGCGGTCCACCTACCGCTGACCGGCGAGACCTACACCGCGCTCGCCGGCGCCGGCGCCCACCTCGACGGCCGGCCGCTGCACGTGTCGGGGACCACGGACCTCGGGCTGAGCATCGTGGCCACGAGCCAGGCCAGGCCGGACGAGGACGAGAAGGTCGTGCGGCGCGTCGGCTCCTCGATCACCGAGATGCTCATCGACGCGCTCGTAGTGCGGACAGCCGTGCCAGCCACCCTGCACCTGCTGAACGTGGCCGCCGGCCGGATCGACGCCTTCTGGCAGTTCGCCGGGGCCCGCGCGGACTTGCTTCCCGGGGCGCTGCTCGTCGCCGAGGCCGGCGGACGGATCTCCACCGCCGAGGGCCGCCCCTGGACCCCGGAGAGCGACAGCTTCCTGGCAGCGGCGCCCGGCGTGCACGCCGATGCGGTCGCCACGCTGTCCCGCTGAGCACCGACCAGAACAGAAATACCAGGAGGACCAGTTCACCATGAGCAAGATCACCATCCTCGGCGGCGGCCGCGTCGGCGGCGGCCTGGCCACCGCCCTCACTCGGGCCGGGCACGAAGTGACCGTGGCGGACCGCTCGCCGGGCGCTGCCGCCGACGCTGCCCGGACAGCACAGATCGTCATCAACGCCACGCCGGGCGCCGGCTCGCTGGAGCGGCTCGCCGCGCTGCGCGAGGAACTGCGCGGCAAGATCCTCGTAGACGTCTCCAACGCCACCGTCGACGGACCCGACGGACTGCCCGCCGACCTGCTCTACCCCGGCTCGAGCCTCGCGGAGCAACTCCAAAAGGCGCTCCCCGAGACGCACGTCGTCAAGACGCTCAACACGATGCTTCACTCGGTGATGACCGCGCCCGCCGCGCTCACCCAGACGCCAACCGCGTTCCTCTCCGGCAAGGACCCGGAGGCCAAGCAGGTCGTCCGCGGGCTTCTCGCGGACCTCGGCTGGCACCAGGAGTGGATCACCGACCTCGGCGGGATCGAGACCGCGCGGGCTACCGAGGCCGCGATCTTGTTCGTACCGCACGTGATCCGATCCAGCGGATTCGCGCCCTTCGCGATCTCGATCGCTCGCTGATCCGCACCGAGTGTGGCTCCTGAAGTTCTGCCAATGCCTGACATCACATAGCAAGCCAGGTCGTTGTCACCCATCCGTGCATCGGCCCCGCTGTCCCAGCACGACTTGGCTCAACTTGTGGTCAGCAGCCACGAGTCCGTGGTGAGGAGCTCCGTAATCAACACCTGATCCACACCGCACGACAACGCGTCGCCCTCCAAGACCCCGTCGCCCTGCGTAACCATCGTCTCGCTCAGCCGCAGTCTTGACATTCGGTTCGAACTCCTGCGGTGGCCGTACAACCAGGCCAAGTCGCTTCGCTCAACCACAGAGGGCTCGGTGTTCGAGCTGCACGGCTGCCACCCCCGTCGTTCGCCCCAGGACCCCGAATCCGCCCGAAATTCGGCGAGTTCTACGGGAACGTCAAGTTCGCCACGGTGTACGGCGGCGCGGACGGTCGACTCTGCACCGTCTGAAGCGCGGCATCATGCGGGCGGTCGTGGGTTTGCGGTCATGTTCAGGCCGTCGAGGAGCAGGTCGAGGCCGGTGGTGAATTGGTCGCGGTCGTCGTGGTCGCGCAGGTCCGTGGTGGTGCGCGTCAGGAAGGGGTAGTCGACGGGGTCTAGTTTTCCCCAGTGTTCGGCGGTCTGGGCGAGGAAGGCGTCGCGGCTGGTGGTCGTATCGGCGGTGGTGCGTGGGGCGATGATCTGGGCGCTGACACCGGTGATGTAGTAGGAGATCGCGGTGGAGACCGCGAACTGCCGTTCGGCGGGCAGCCCGGTTCGTGCGACAAGGGTGCCGATGCGGTCGAGCAGGTGCAGTGCGTTCGCCAGCGTGGGCGGCGCGTTGACGTGGGACGCTGCCCACGGGTGCAGGTCAAGGGCATCGAAGACGGCGATGGCAAGCGCGCGCAGATCGGCGCCGGCGACTTCCTCGGGGTCTGCGGCCGGGGCCGCGGTGAAGGCGTGGCCGAGCACCTGATCGGCAGCCAGGGCGACGAGTTCGTCCTTGTTCGTCACGTGCCAGTACAGCGCACCGGGTCCGGTGTTCAGCTGTTTGGCCAGCAGTCGGAAGGTGAGTCCCCGCTCGCCGAGTTCGTCCAGTAGTGCAACGGCCGCGCCAACGATGATCTCTCGCGATAGGGCGTCGGCACGCTCTTCCCCATCGGGTGCTCTTCCTCGTGTCCGTGGCATGACCTCATTTTGACAGATCCTGGAACCGCGTTCCATACTGTTTATGGAACACCGGTCCATATAAGTGTTCGGGCAGGTGCCCGGCGCTCCGCCCGCAGGGGAACGAGGAAGTCCATGAACACCAGCCACCACCCGATCGCCATCGTCGGCGCCGGCCTCGGCGGCCTGACCCTCGCCCGGGTCCTGCACGTCCACGGCATCCCCGCAACGGTCTACGAGGCCGATCCCTCGGAAAAGTCCCGCACGCAGGGGGGCCAGCTCGACATCCATGAGAACGACGGGCAGCGTGCGCTCGCCGACGCCGGCCTCACCGACGAGTTCCGCGCGATCATCCACGAAGGCGCTGAGGCGTTGCGCGTGCTCGACCGGCACGGCAAGCTGCTGCACGACGAGCCCGACGACGGCACGGCGCGGCGTCCCGAAGTGCTCCGCGGAGACCTGCGTCGGATCTTGCTCGACTCCCTGCCCGACCAGACGGTCCAGTGGGGACGCAAGGTCGCCGATGTCCGGTCCCTCGGTGACGGACAGCACGAGCTGACCTTCGCCGACGGCTCGACCGTGACCAGCAGCCTTGTCGTCGGTGCCGACGGCGCCTGGTCGAAGGTCCGTCCACTGCTCTCCGACGCCAAGCCCGAGTACATCGGCACGACGTTCATAGAGACCTACCTGTACGACGTCGACGAGCGGCACCCCGCGACGGCCAAGGCAGTTGGTGTCGGCGCGATGTACGCGCTGACACCGGGCAAGGGGATCGTCGCGCACCGCGAGGCGGGAAACATCCTGCACACCTACGTCGAACTGAACCGCCCGGCCGAGTGGATCGCCGACATCGACTTCACCGACGCCGCCGCCGCGACCGCTCGGATCACGGCCGAGTTCGACGGGTGGGCCCCGGAACTCACCGCGCTGATCACCGACGGCGAGACCGCTCCGGTCGCACGCATGATCCACACCCTCCCGGACGGACACCGATGGGACCGCGTGCCCGGGGTGACGCTCCTGGGGGATGCCGCGCACCTGATGCCGCCGTCCGGCGACGGCGCGAACCTGGCCATGTTCGACGGCTCCGAACTCGCCAAGGCGATCGCCGCGCACCCCGACGACTTCGAAGCGGCAGTCGCCGCCTACGAAGAGGCGCTATTCCCCCGCAGTGAAGCCTTTTACGCCGACGCCCACGAGATTCTGGACCTCTGCCTCGGAGAGCGTGCACCGTTCGGACTCATCGACCTCTTCAACGGTGACACCCAGAGCTGACGGGGGGCGCGAGCAGTCCTGAGCCGGATCAGTGCCGCATTGGGCGCCCATCCACCCGACCGTGCCACTATCGCAGCGGAAATGAACAAGCTCCAGCAAACCCTGCAATCGCATGTGCGCGCGGAAGCTGCAATCCGGATCGTGGGCGGCGAGGTGGGCCCCGCGCGCGCCCGCCGGGACCGCGCGCTGACAGATTTGATGGTCGACCCGGCTCCTCCTTGGCGGTGGTCCGAAGCCACCTCGATCATCAACCGGGCGCACTCACAGACGACGACGAGTGGCGCCGGGTCGCGACTGCAGGGATCGCGGCGATCGAGAAGTTCAGCCGGTTTTCAGACGACCAGGACCCGGCGCCCGCGCGTGTGACCGGCCTGGCTGTCGATGTGCGCCGCCGCGGCCTCGGCGAGCGTGTACGACTTCTCGACCGGGATGTGCAGCTTTCCCCGCGAGATGAGGCCGACGGCCTCGGCGAGCGCTTCCGGCACGCTCCCGGCCACGCCGGAGAATCGGACACCGAACTCCGGCGCAGCGAGATCGGCGATGGAGATCACCTTCTGCGGATCCCCGGTCAGCTCGACGAGCTCGCGGATCACACCCGAGCCGGCCAGATCGAGAGCTGCGTCGACATGGCCGAGCCGCCGCACCCGCTCGACCCAGCCTTCGCTGTACGTCGTGGCGAGGGCACCCAAGCTGCGCAGATAGTCCTGGTTCGCGGCCCCGGCCGTGCCTATCACCGTGATGCCGCGGTCGCGGGCGATCTGCAGCACCGCCGATCCGACTCCCCCGGACGCACCGCTGACCAGCAGCGTCTGCCCGGCCTGCACGCCGACCTCGCCGATGATGCGCAGCGCGGTCTCCACCACGGAGGGGTAACCGGCCGCTTCTTCGAAGGCCACTCCCTCGGGCACACGGGCCCAGGCCGACAGCACGGCGAACTCGGCATAGGTGCTCGAGCCTTCGCCGAACACGTGGTCGCCGACCTCGACGCCTTCGACGCCCTCGCCGACCTCGTCCACCACCCCAGAGGCGTCCAGCCCGATTCCGGAGGGCAACTCGATCGGATGGGCCCCGAGGATCTGGCCTTCACGGATCCTCCAGTCGACGGGGTTCACGCCCACCGCCCGCACCGCGATGCGTACCTGACCGGGGCCCGCGTGGGGCTCCTCGGCGTCGACGAGTTGCAGGACGTCCGGACCGCCGAACTCGGCGAAGCTCACCTTCTTCATGCGGTGGACCATAGCACTAACAGTTAGGGTTTTGGAACAACTTCGGATTCACACCTGTTAGTGTTTGGGCGTGACCATGCCGACCGGGCGACGCGAGCGCAAGAAGGCCGCGACCCGCCAGAAGATCGCCGAAACCGCCCTGCGGCTCTTCCTGGAACGGGGATACGACGCGGTGGGCATCCGCGACGTGGCCGCCGAGGCCGACGTCGCCGTTACCACGGTCTTCTCCCACTTCGCCTCGAAAGAGGCCCTGGTGTTCGAGCAGGATCAAAACTTCGAGCAACGCCTCACGCAGGCGGTCACCAGCCGGGCACCGCATGAGCCGCTCATCCCCGCGCTGCGCCGCGAGATCCAGGCCCAGGTGCGACATTGCACGGCGGGCCGCGCCGCCCCGCTCTGGCGCATGATCGACGAATCACCTGCCCTGCGGGAGTACGAGGAGTCGATGCGGCTGCGCCATGCAGAGTCGCTGGCAACGGCCATCGCCGCCGATCCCGACCTGGCACAGACCACAACGGCCTCCCGGACGATCGCAAGGTTCGTGATCGACGCCTACTCGCTGGCCCGCGAGGCGGCCGATCCGCAAACCGCGATCGACGAGATCTTCCAGATGATCGAGGCCGCCTGGGCAGTCACCCGCCCCTCCAGAAACTCCACCGACACGGCCTGACCGCAGCCAGGACTCGCCCTGCCGTTGATGCTGCTGTTCTATGGCGCGACCTGCTGGCGACTTCCCTGAATCACCCAGCGAAGGACTCGGGGCCGAAGCGGCCCCAGGCCACGAAGGCCGCCAGAGCGAGGTAGCCGAGATTCAGCACGACGTATTTGTATTGGCCGTAGCGGGCGTGGGTGATCATCGCGCCGATCATCAACAGGATCCAGCAGACGGCTGTCACCGCCACCATCACCGGTGCGATGTCGAGCGCGGCGGGCAGGATCAGGCCGACCGCGGCGAGGATCTCGAGGACCCCGAGGGTTCTGACGAAACCGGCGCTGGCGTGCTCGGTCCACCCCCCACCGGACTTCGCGCCCAATTCATCCAGCTTGGCCTTGGGCATGAACGCTTTGGTGGCTCCACCGGAAAGGGCGAGGGCGGCAAGCAGCCCCGCGACGGTCCAAAGGGCGAGGTTCATGAGCTTCTCCTTCAGGTGCGGGCGACTCGGACTCGTCCTCGATCCGGCCGAGCCGTTCGTCGCCTACGGGCTGCCGGACGACGCCGTTCGCGGGCATCCCTGTTGGCTTCCCGATCGTGTAACCGGTCGGGCATCAGACGCCGCCGGCCCTGAGCCTGTGACACCCCGACGGCGTGACGTGCGCCACCGCACGCACTGCCCTTTGGGGGCCCGAACCCAGGACGGTTATCGACTACCGAGAATGCTGGGCGAGCGTGTCCGGCTGGTGGTCGACACCGTGACCCGGATCGGCGCTGACAACCGCAGCATGGTGTTGGCGGGCAGCGACACGGTCGGCTACGACTAGCTGCTCTACGCGGTGGGCAGTGGCAGCGCCGATCCGCGTATGCGGGGAGCGGCCGAGTTCGCCTATCCGCTGGCCACTCTGGAGGAGGCGCAGCGAATGCGTGGAGTTCGTTCGCTGAGCGATCCTTGGGGGTGATCCACGTCACCGGTCGATGCTGTCAGGAATTCGGGGGCTGTCTCGTTCAGGGAGCACGCGAACCAGACAGGAGCGAACCATGAAGCACCGCATCGTCGTCCTCGGGGCCGGATATGCCGGAACCTTCTCCGCCGGATACTTGGCCCGCCAACTCCACGCCGACGACTTCGAGATCACCGTCGTCAACGCCGAACCCGATTTCGTCGAGCGGCTGCGCCTGCACCAGCTCGCCGCCGGGCAGGATCTGCGCCACCGGCCGCTGGCGGAGGTGTTCGCGGGCACCGGCATCCGGCTACGAGTGGCACGGGTAACCAACCTCGACGTCGAGCACCGGACTGTCACAGTCGCCGACGGCGAGGGCATCGACCGGCTCGTATACGACACCCTCCTCTACACGCTCGGCAGCACCGCCGCTGACCACGGCGTTCCCGGCGTCGACGAGCACGCCTTCCACGTGGCCGCTCGGCCGGCCGCGCTGCGCCTGCGCGCGCGCCTGGACGAGCTGGGCGAGGACGGGAAGGTGGTGGTGGTCGGCGGCAACCTGACCGCGATCGAGGCTGCCACAGAGATCGCCGAATCCCGTCCGGGACTTCAGGTCAGCCTTGTCACCAGGGGCGAACTGGGCGGCTGGCTGAGCCCGAAGGCGCGCCGTCACCTGCTGCGTGCCTTCGACCGGTTCGGTATCCCGGTCCACGAGCACACCGCCATCGAGCGCGTCGAGCAGGCGGCGGCGGTCGCCGCCGACGGCACCGCTTTCGCCTCGGACGCGACCGTGTGGACCGCTGGCTTCGCCGTCCACCCGATCGCCGCCGCCAGCGGCCTCGCGGTGGAAACCAACGGCCAGATCACGGTCGACCGTCAGATGCGGTCGGTCTCGCACCCGGATGTCTACTCTGCCGGTGACAGCGCTTTCGTCATCGCCGAGAGCGGTCTTCCGTTGCCGATGTCCTGCGCGTCCACGGCACCGACCGCCAAGCAGGCGACGGCGGCAATCATCGGGGACCTGACCGGGCGCAAGATCCCGGCGATCACGATGTCGTATGCCGGCAACCACATCAGCCTCGGCCGCAAGGACGCGATCTACCAGTTGGTCGACAAAGCCTCGCAAACGAAGCCGCGGCCCCTGCGTGGTCGGACGGCCGCGCGCATCAAGTCGTCGATCCTCGACGGTGCCGCCTGGGCCCTGTACCACCCGAACCTCGGAAAGCCCAGTCACCAGTACCGCTTGGCCACCACTCGCGAGCACTCGCGCGGCGTGGTCGCCGCATAGAGTGGTGCTCATGGACACTGCCACCGTGGCGTGTTTCCAGGCCAGCCGGAATCGGCTGGCCTCGCTCGCCTACCGTCTGCTCGGCTCGGCCGCCGACGCCGAGGACACGGTGCAGGACGCGTTCCTGCGGTGGCAGGCCGCAGACCAGGAGTACATCGAGGTGCCCGAGGCGTGGCTGACCAAGATCGTCACCAACCTGGCACTCGACCGGCTCCGTTCGGCGGAGGTGCGGCGCGAGCGCGCGGTCGGCACCTGGATGCCCGAACCACTCCTCGACGGCGACCCGATGCTGGGCCCGGCCGACACCGTCGAGCAGCGCGAATCGGTAACCCTGGCGGTGCTGACGCTCATGGAGCGTCTGTCGCCGG
The DNA here is from genome assembly GCF_040614395.1 of Nocardia sp. NPDC005998. Classification (NCBI taxonomy): domain Bacteria; kingdom Bacillati; phylum Actinomycetota; class Actinomycetes; order Mycobacteriales; family Nocardiaceae; genus Nocardia; species Nocardia sp. NPDC005998. The sequence continues at coordinate 118,667 of NZ_JBEXUI010000023.1, forward strand.
TCGAACGCGCCGTTTACGTGCTGCGCGAGGCCTTTGCATACAGCCACGCCGAAATAGCCGAGATTCTCGGCATCACCGCGTCCGGGAGTCAGCAACACGCCCACCGTGCCCGGCGTCGAATCGCCGCCGCCGGCAACGGCACCGACATCGACCATGCCTCCGCGCGTCGAATCGTCGAGGCGTTCGTCGCTGCCGCCGCCTCGGGCCGCACCGAACGGCTGGTGGCGCTGCTGACCGACGATGCGACCGGCATCTCCGACGGCGCCGGGCTAGGGCTGGCCGAGAAGCTGATCCGGTACTCGAGCCCGGAACGGATCGCCAGCGCGGTGCGGGCCGGCTTCACACCGTCTCCGATCAAGCGCAGACTCGCCGGTGGCTCGCCCTCGTTCCATGCCGCCGTGGTCAACGGCTGCCCGGCCATGCTCGCCACGCTCGACGACCGGGTCGTGGGCGTCGCGATTCTGGAGATCCGTGACGACAAGATCGCAGGCGTGCGCGGCATCGCCGCCCCGCACCGACTCGGTCGCCTCACCGAACAATGGCAGCGGCAGGAACACGATGTCCCACTGATCGAATCGTGGTAACCGGCCGTCCGACACTCGATTTCACGTTCGCCCCTCAACGGCAACACCGACTCCCGGTGGACCGCTTCGTCTCCGCGTCCAAGGCGTCGCGGATCGCGGCGGCCACGCGCTCGTCGGTGTGCCCGAACGCCGACGATGTCCGCATCACCCGGCCATCGACCAGTTCCCTTTTTGATCTGTTGAAAGCGGCATGCCGATAGCCTGAAGCGGCAGGGGTGTGTCTGTGCTGAATATTGTTGAGCACCAGTGAGATTCAGGGCTGATGGTGCAGACTTACGGTTCGAGGTCGGGTTCGTAGCCGGGGGGCGGGCGACAGCGGAGGTGGTGGGAACCGCCGGCGGTCGTCGACGAATTCATGGCCACGCAGTAGGTGACCTACCGAGGGAAAGTGAGTGCCCCGCATGACAATCGCCCCTGAGATCCGCACGACCGCCGGAGTCGTGCGTGGCAGGTGGGAGAACGCCATCGCGGTCTTCCGGGGTATCCCCTACGCCGAGCCACCGATCGGCTCACGGCGTTTCGGGGCGCCCGTACCGGTCCAACGATGGGATGGCATCCGCGACGCGCTGGAATTCGGTCCACCGGTTCCCCAAGCGGCACATACGGGTTCGGTGATGTCGTCGGTGTCCGGCAGCGTCGGCGACGGTTCCGAAGACTGTTTGACGCTCAACGTCTGGTCACCCGACCTCGGGGCCGCGGGACTGCCGGTGATGGTGTGGATCCAGGGCGGCACATACTTGGAGAACCACTCCGAAAACCCGCACTACGACGGTGCGACGATCGCCGGGTCCGGGGTGGTGGTGGTCAGCATGAACTATCGCGTCGGTGTCGACGGCTTCGCCCGCATCGCCGGCGCCCCGGACAACCGCGGCATCCTCGACCAGATCGCCGCCCTGCGATGGGTCCAGGACAATATCGCCCGGTTCGGCGGCGATCCGGACAATGTCACCGTTTTCGGTGAGTCCGCTGGCGGAGCGTGCATTGCCGCTCTGCTTGTCATGCCGATGGCAGCCGGACTGTTTCGACGGGCGATCAGTCAGAGCATGCCGGGTACCTACTTCTCCGAACGGCTCGCCACCGCGATCTCAACAACGATCGCCGCGCAACTCGGCGCGCGCGCCACCATCGACGACCTGACCCGCTTCCCGCCGCGGGCACTGACCGACGCGACGGACGCGGTGATCCAGAAGATGCCGGAATTCGTCGAGTCCTGGGGACCTATGGCGCTCACGCCGACACCGTTCTCCCCCGTCGTCGACGGCGATGTCCTGCCACGCGCACCGTGGCGTGCGCTGGCAGACGGCGCCGCGCGCGAGATCGACCTGCTCATCGGCCACACCCGGGACGAGTACCGGCTCTACACATCCCGGCCCGGCGGCGAGCCGAACGATGCGCGCATAACCGCAGCATTCGACCACCTCGCACCCAGCACAGATGGCAGCGAGCTCTATCGCACCGCCTACCCGGACGCCACACCCGGGCAACGATTCGAAATTCTCAACTCCGACTGGCTGTTTCGAATGCCCAGCCTGCACCTCGCCGACGCCGCGCACGCCGGCGGCGGACCCGTGTGGCTCTACGAACTGGCCTGGAGCTTCAACTCCGAACAGGGCGCCTCCCACGCCTTGGACTTCCTGCTCATCTTCGGCACCCTCAGCCCCGAGGAGGTGCGCGCCCACCGCTGCGCCCACCCGAACGCCGCGAACGAAATCACCCGCGTCGCGCACCACATGCGCGCCGACTGGGTGAGCTTCGCGACCACCGGCAAACCCGGCTGGGCACCCTACGATCCACACACACGAACCACTCGCGTCTACGACACCGAACCAATCACCCAGCCCTACCCTGAGGAAGGCTCGCGCCGCATCTGGTCCACACACCAGTTCGACACACTGGACCTACCTCATGCCGAGTAAGAGTTGCCTGGACTCGACGGGCCGCCTCGCATCCTTCGGCGAACCGGAGCGCTACGAGGACGGCTACCGGCTTTGCTACATCCGCAGTCCAGAAGGATCACCGTCGAGTTGGCGGAGCAAACCGGCCGACAAGGTCGTTCCATCGATGTGCCCCAGGTCATGCTGGTCGCCCAGACGGTGTCGCAAGCCGATCGAGCAACGGCGCGGGCGGGTCCGGCCGACCGGGAGCCGTTTCGTGCCTCGGACACGAAGCGGTCAGTGCGCAGTGCAATGGAAGATCGCCGAAAGAATGTCGTGGTGGGATGTCGAGATCCCGAGCGCGGCTCCGTCCCTGAGATGAACACGACCACAATGGGCCGTACCGCATCAAGGAGAAAATGATGGCCAAGTATCTGCTGCTCAAGCACTACCGTGGTGCCCCGGCATCGGTCAACGACGTCCCGATGGATCAGTGGACGCCGGAGGAGATCTCGGCTCACATCCAATACATGCGGGACTTCGCGGATCGGCTCGAGAGCACCGGCGAGTTCGTCTACGAGCAGGCGCTGTCCCCGGAGGGCACATTCGTCCGTTACGACGGCGAGGGGCGGCCGCCGGTCACCGACGGCCCGTTCGCGGAGACCAAGGATCTGATCGCCGGCTGGATGGTGATCGACGTCGAGACCTACGAGCGGGCGTTGGAGCTGGCTGGCGAGCTGTCCGCGGCGCCGGGTGCGGGTGGGAAGCCGATTCACGAGTGGCTCGAGGTGCGCCCGTTCCTGACCGCGCTGCCGACGGTGACGGAGTGACGCACGGTGGATGAGGCTCTGCTCCGGACCCTCACCCCCACTGTCATCGGGATCCTCGTCCGCCGCGGAGGCGACTTCGCGGCGGCCGAGGACGCCGTGCAGGACGCTCTGATCGAAGCGGTGCGGGTGTGGCCGAACGACCCACCGCGAGATCCCAAGGGCTGGTTGGTCGCTGTGGCCTGGCGCAAGTTCCTCGACGCCGCCCGCGCCGATACGTCCCGGCGGCGGCGCGAGGAGCTCGTCGAGATCGAGCCCATGCCCGGACCGGCCGAGGAGGTGGACGACACGCTGCAGCTGTACTTTCTGTGTGCGCACCGGTCCCTGACCCCGGCCTCGGCGGTCGCGCTGACGCTGCGCGCGGTCGCCGGTCTGACCACGAGGCAGATCGCGCAGGCCTACCTGGTGCCCGAGGCAACCATGGCCCAGCGCATCAGCCGGGCCAAGCGAACCGTCTCGGGCATCCGGTTCAACCAACCCGGTGACGTCGCCACGGTGCTGCGCGTGCTCTACCTCGTCTTCAACGAGGGCTACTCCGGCGACGTGGACCTTGCCGCCGAGGCGATCCGGCTCACCCGCCAACTGGCCGCCATGGCCGAGCATGAGGAAGTGGCGGGTCTGCTCGCGCTCATGCTGCTCCATCACGCACGGCGCCCGGCACGGACCCGCACCGACGGTAGCCTGGTGCCGCTCGCCGAGCAGGACCGCGGCCAGTGGGACACCCGCCTGATCGCCGAGGGCGTCGATGTGCTCCAGGCAGCCCTCGCCCGCGACCGACTCGGAGAGTTCCAGGCCCAGGCCGCCATCGCCGCGCTGCACGCCGACGCCCGCACGACCGAGGAGACCGACTGGGTGCAGATCGTCGAGTGGTACGACGAACTGCTGCGGCTCACCGACAACCCGGTGGCCCGCCTCAACCGCGCCGTGGCGGTCGGCGAGGCCGACGGCCCACGTGCCGGACTGGCCGCCCTGGCAGAGCTCGACCCCTCCCTACCGCGCTACACCGCCGCCGCGGCATACCTGCACGAGCGTGACGGTGACCTGGTAACCGCAGCACGGCTCTACACCGAAGCCGCCCGACTGGCGCCCGATCTCCCCGAACGCGACCACCTCACGCGTCAGGCCGCACGGCTCAACGCAAAGCTGCGCGGTTGAGCTGCCGGGACAAATGACAGGCGCATTCACCCAGACGGTAAGGATCGCCCGCACCGCCTGTCAGCTGGTCGGAGCACGTCCTCGACCTTCAGGTGCCCGTCCCCCGCACTCACCACGAGACGAACCCATCCCGTGCACCGCCGCGGTGACCAACCGAGTACGACCTGGACCTCGAGAGCACCGTGCCGGCAGGAGATAGGTCCCGCGCACTGTGGCGCCACAACTGCGCGCTCAGCTGACGGCCGTGCCGAACCACCTGGACAGCTGGCTGAGCAGTTCCTGCTGATCATCACCGACCCACGCCATGTAGCCGTCCGGCCGCAGCAGCACCGCGGGCACGTCCAGTTCCTCGCTGACGTCGACGACGTGGTCGACCCGGTCGGCCCAGCCCGCCACCGAGAGTCGACCGGTCTGGTCGAGCAGCAGTCCGCGGCCGCCATGCATGAGCTCGTAGAGGCGCCCCCGCTTCAGTCCGATGTCCCGCAGCCGTCGGCCGAGCAGTTCGTGCCCGTCGCCGAGGTCATAGCGGACCCCGATCGCGGTGATCTTCTCGGTCAGGTACCGGTTCACCTCCTCGAAATCCATCAGTTCCGACAGCAGCCGGCGCACGGACCGGGGACCCGGCTCGGTGGACATCAGCTCGGACTGCACGCGGGTGTTGTTCAGCACGTCGGCGGCTACCGGGTGCCGTTCGGTGTGGTAGCTGTCCAGCAGCCCGTCTGGTGCCCAGCCGCTGACCTCGGCGGCCAGCTTCCAGCCCAGATTGAACGCATCCTGGACGCCGAGGTTGAGGCCCTGCCCGCCCAGCGGTGGGTGGACGTGCGCCGCGTCGCCGGCCAGCAGCACCCGGCCGACCCGGTAGCGCTCGGCCAGCCGGGTAGCGTCGCCGAAGCGCGACAGCCAACGCGGTGAGTGCACGCCGAAGTCGGTGCCGGCGAACACCCGCAGCTGCTGCTTGAACTCCTCGAGGGTCGGTGGGACCGACCGGTCCGCGGCCACCCCCTCGGCCGGCACGACGACGCGGTACACCCCGTCCCCGGAGGGCCCGGCGCCGAACCCCTGGTGGGTCTTGCGAACCTCAGCCACCACGGCGGCCAGCGTCTCCGGCGGCGCGGCTACCTCCATCTCGCCCAGCAGCGACTCGACCCGCGTGGGCTCGCCGGGAAAGCCGATACCGAGCAGCTTGCGCACCGTGCTGCGGCCGCCGTCGCAACCGACGAGGTAGCGCGAGCGCAGCTGCGTGCCGTCGGCCAGCTCGACGGTCACTTCGTCCTCGTTTTGGCTCAATCCGACCAGTTCGCAGTCGCGCCGGATCTCGACGCCGAGTTCGGCGGCGTGCTCGGCCAGCAGACGCTCGGTGACGGGCTGCGGGATGCCGAGGATGTACGGATGCGCGGTGTCCAGCCGGTCGGGCCGCGGCTTTTGGATGCCGGCGAAGAAGCCGCCGACCGGGTACTGCTTGCCGAGCGCGAGGAACCGCTCCAGCAGACCGCGCTGGTCCATCACCTCGACGCTGCGCACATGCAGGCCGAGCGACCGGACATGCCTGGTCGGCTCGGCCTCCTTCTCCAGCACGAGCGCGTGCACGCCATGCAGCCGCAACTCGCTGGCCAGCATCAAGCCGGTCGGTCCACCGCCGGCAACGATCACGTCGATCATGAAAACCCTTCATTCGACAAAGGTGCATATCGGCCAGCAGCGCCGCGCGGTTCGGCGGCGCGCACCTCGGCATCTGGGCGCCGACCGCACCGGCGGCCCGACGTCCTTGCCGACACACACGTCGACAAGGGGGCACGCACGTACTTCGCGACCCCCGATTTCCGCAGGTTCTGGCTTCGGCTGGAGATTTTGCAGCACGACCGGGGTCTTGCCGCAAGGCCCCGGGTGCGTTATATGTTGAAAGTGGCAGGGAGTGGATGACCTCCTTGCCTTCGCTATTTCTTGCCCGTTGTGGACGGACCAGTCCTCCCAAGCGGTAACGCGCCGCGTACGGCGATGCCGCCGGCTGAGCACATCTGGGATCCAGCCAACTCGTCGGCCTTGTCGATGTCCGGGTCGCGCAAGCCGATGGGTGACTCAGATCATGATCCGTTGTCGCGGTTGGGGTTCGATACCCATCGTGGTCAGCGCTGTGGCGTGGTAGACGAGACCGGGGGTGTGGATGGCGTGTTGCAGGCCGGTGTGGGCGTCGCGCCAGAAGCGTTGCACCGGGTTGCTACGGCGAACCGCGTTGCCGCCGGAGCGGGCGAAGATGTCGTCCACGGCATCCACAGCGCGCCAGGCGCAGCGGATCTGGTTGCGTCGGGTCACAGCACGGTCGGCGAATGTGACCGGGGTGCCCGCGTCGGCGAGGTCGTAGAGGCGCTCGATGCCGTCGAGGAGTTGGGTGCGGGAGGCGGCGATCTCGGCGGCGGCTTCGGAGATCGCGGACAGGGTGTAGGGATCCTCAGCGATCCGAACACCGGTCATGGTGGTGCGGTCACGCTGATAGGCCAGGTGCACAGCCAGCGCTCCTTCAGCGATGCCGATGACAGCGGCGGTGATGCCGAGGGGGAACATGGCCCAGAACGGCAGCCGATAGAGGGTTTCGTCGCGCCCGACGACCACGGCCCGCGCGCCTTCGGACATGTCCTGCGCGTCGACGGTCCGGTAGGCGGGGACGAGGGCGTCCTCGACGAGGATGTCCTTGCTTCCGGTGCCGCACAGGCCGATAACGTCCCAGGTGTCCTCGACAATGGTGTAGTCGGCGCGGGGCAGCACCACGTGCAGGGTGGTGCGCGGTTCAGCGGGATGGCCGTCGGCGTCGCCGAGGGTGGCGCCGAGGAAGATCCAGTCGCAGTGGTCGGTGCCGGAAGAGAAGTTCCAGCGCCCGCGCAGTCGGTAGCCGCCGTCGACCGGTGTGGCGATCCCTTGGGCGGCGTACGGGGAGGCGATCCAGGTGTCGGGGTCCTCGCCCCACACCTCCTGTTGCAGTCGTCGGTCCATCAGCGCCATCTCCCACGGGTGCACACCGCCGACGCCGCAGACCCAGCCGGTCGAGCCGCAGCGTTGTGCGACCGCCATGACAGTTTCGGCGAATACATGCGGGTGGGCGGCGTGGCCGCCGAAATCGGTGGGTTGCAGCAGCCGCATCACCCCGGCTTCGCGGATCAGGGCGACGCTGTCGTCGGACAGCCTCCCGAGTGCTTCGCTGTCGGCGGCGGTGGCGGCCAACCGCTCGCCCAGTGCTTCCACCTGTTCCAAAACCTTGTCCGTCATGCGCCTCACCTCTCGAGACGGTCGCTGTGGCGCGACCTTGGCAAGAACTAGAATTAATTCTAGTTTGCCGTGGTGTCAAGACCTCACTGACCGCAAAGCGCGACCCTCGATGGCCCGCAACGACATCGACCCATCGACAGGACGGGCGCGGTTGTCCTACCGCCGCGCGGCCGAGCTGTTCGAGGACCACACCGAGTGCTTGGACGACGGCCCGTGCTCGCCGCATCAGCTGCGGCATTCCCGGTTGACGCACGCCGCAGAGGAGGGAGCGTCGACGCCGGTGCCGATGAAGCTGTCGGGGTATACGTCGGTGCGTAGCCTCGCCGAGTACGCGAGAGTGTCCGACGACGGGCTGCGGCGGTATCAAGCCGACAGTGACCCAGCCGCGCGCCGACGGTCGACTCGCTGATCCGGCGTCATGCTGGCTGACGACACCAGCCGCCCGTGGTGTTCCCTGGCCGCCGGACCGGCTCTACTGGTGTTCGCCGAGGAAGGCCGGAATGTCTGCGGCCGTGGGGTAGTTGAGAAGCGGGGCCGGTTCGTCGTCGAGGAACGCGGTGATGACCGATGCTGCGCGGTCGTTGTTGTCGTCGAGGCCGTTCCAGATGTGATGGCCGACGCCGGTGATGTATTGGGTCCGGGCAATTGCGGGATCGGACGCCAGGATGGCTGTCGCCCATTGCCGCAATTGGTGCGAACATTCGGCCATCACCAGCATCGCGGGTACCTCGGATAAGCGCAGTTGCGGAGCGATCGAGGGCGAGTCGGTGATCGTGTCCTGGATACGGAGGCTGGCGGCGGGGTTGAACGAGAAGTTTGCGGCGCTGTCCTCGACCGGGATGCGCTGAGCGTCCTTCGCGCAGTAGCTGTTCGCCGTGTCGCTGCCGAGATCGGCGGCCTGGAAGGCGTTGACCGCTTCCGCCTGGCCGACCATCTGATCCTGGGGAGACAGCAGCCCCAGCCGCTGCAGCCCGAAGGCAATCGCGTAGCGCGGCATGGAGATCGAGCGTGAGCCGCCCGGTGGGGGAGCAATCCCGGCGGCCGTACCGCTTCCGGTCCAGCCCGCCGTGTTCGCAGTGGGTCCGTCCATCGGCCCCGGCTCCACGATCACTGCCCTATGAATGAAGTCCGCGCTCGCGGCGTCGGCCAGGGCCCGCGTGAGGATCACCGCCCCGGAGGAGAACCCGATCACGTCGGCGCGCCTGCCGGGGATGTGCGTCAGCACCGCCGTGAGGTCGCGCACCGAGCGGTCGATGGTGTAGTCGCGCATGGGAAGCGGATCGCTTCGTCCGCCGCCGGCCTGCTCGTAGGCGTAGACATCGAAGCCATCGCCCGCGAGCTGCCGCAGAAACGTGTGGTCGATCAGGGCGATGCTGCGGACGGGACCGCCATTGAGATACAGCAGCGGTACACCGTGATGCACGACGCCCGCCGGCGGTGCGTAGTGATACACAGCGACGCGGCTTCCCGTCGCCAGCGTCCAACGCTCGCTCGAAACTCCGGTTAGGTCTGGAGGATACTGCCAGCTCGTCGGAACGGTTGGTACGCAGACGAATCTGCTGTGCGACCGCTCGCCGGATCGCTTGTCGATGCGCGAAGTTGCCGCTGCCGCAACCGCTTCGACCACCTCGATCTACACGTTGTTCGGAAGCCGGGACGGTCTGCTCGCCGCCGTGCGCCTGCGCGTGGCGGCGCAGCTGTTCGAGGTTCTAGCCGCGGTACCCGCGGGTGACGACCCGCTCACCGACCTGCTGGCGATGGCGTCGGCCTATCGGCGGTGGGCCCTCGACGAGCGGCACTTTTACGCGGTGATCTTCGGCGGCGGCACGACCTACACTCCCAGCGGCGCCCCGAGCGACCAAGACCCGGCGGCACCACTCGTCGATGCGATCAGCCGCGTACACGCCTCCCGGTACTCGACCGCAGAGGTGAACCGCATCGCGGTCGCGGTCTGGGCGACCCTGCACGGATTCGTCACGTTCGAACTCGACGGGACCCTGCCCTCGGCGTACATCGACGTGGTAATCCAGGCGGCCGTGAGATCATTGGTCCTCGGCTGGCACGTTCCGACCTCCAGCAGCTGATATCACGGTGCGCATTCCTGCCCACCGGGTGAGCAGGGTCCATAGTCGCCCACACCGACAGATCCCACCGCTAACCAGGCCCGGGTGCCGCGAGCAGTGGCTCATCGCGGGCCGTAGTCCGCGCCCTGGTCGATGCGCCACAACCGCTGATCGGGCAGTTCGCCAGCTGCGGCCGATATTTCTTACCGATCAAATGCAGCAAACCGAACTTGATGTCGGAATACGAGCCGGTATCGGTGATGATGGCTTCGGGCCGGCCGCCGCCCTGCTGGAGCTTCACGACATCGATGAAGTTCAACGAGTCGCGTGGCGTGCCGGATGTCCGTTTCGGAGTTAGTTGGCGAAGTTCGTTTGTAATTGGCGAATGAGTGGCGAAGTTCGCGATTGGTTGGCGAGGTGCTGCCGGTGCTCGGGCCGAGCCGGGGGTGTGGGTGTGGCGAACGTGGGCTTCAGGTGGTTTCGTGGCCTCTGGGGCGACGGCGCTGTCCTTCGGGGGTGAAGGCGAAGGTGTTGGGCAGTAAGCCGGTTCCGCAGCGGATTGCGAGGAGGATCGGCTCCTCGAGCAGGGGTGGCCACGTGACCTCGCTGGTTTGCTCGACGCCGTTCCAGAGGTGGAAGTTCACGGTCGGGTCGGAGGGGTCGGCCGACGCGTACGCGAGTGTCGTCTCGTACAGCGGGTTGGTGCCGCCGAACAGCACGCTGGGCTCGCCGAACGATTCGAGCACGTCGCTCCAGGTGTGGTCGTGTTGGGTGAAGGAGTCGATGGTGGCGCGTAGTGCGCTGTATTCGGTGTTGGTCAGTGTCCGGTCGAGTGTGAGCCAGCCGCGGCGGCGGGCGGCTTCGGCGTACATGGACGGCAGGGCGGAGTGGAGGTCGTCCGGAAGCAGCCTGTGTAGAGCGCCTCGCGCTCCGGTCGGGGTGAATGCATTGCGGTCGCGCCACGATTCGTGGAGATCGTCGAGGCCGTTGTTGTCGCCTTCGAGGAAGTACAGGTGGTCGAAGACGGCCCACAGGGCGGGTTCCCCGCCGAACATACCCAGTCGTCGCAGCATGGCGTTGACACGTTGAAGCAGGTAGGCATGCACGTCCTGGCTGGGCCGCAGACTCGATGAGCCCGACGGGTTAGAGCTGTCGAAGTTGGATCGCCGACTGGGCGCGGCGTGTCCTAGCTCGAGGCGCTCGATTTCGGCGATTATCTCGCGGTCCGAGATTGTGCTGAGAACGGTGATCCCCTGGGGGCCGGGACGTCGATCGAGGATCCCGAGTTTGATGCACAGCCGTGCTCGCAGATCCCCGAGTTCACGCTCGAGGGTGTCCCGCTCTGTGCTGATCTGGTGGAGTTGCTGGTCCCGTGTGGGCAGATCGTCGTCCATTACGAGAGTCTGCCACCAGGTCGTGGCGCGAGCTCGGGGTTCTTGCGTGTCGATTACGTGCGACACGTCGCGGCGCTCGCGGGAGGTGTCGACGGTAGAGGCGTAGATCCATCCGGTCGGGGCCGGATGGTCGATCTCAGTGAATGTGGTGGGCGAGGATCAGCGAGGCTGCGCGACACAGTTCGCGTTCGGCGCGTTCGGGGGACATGCGTCGACTCAGACTCGAGGTGAGCACGCCCCACCAGCTGTAGATCAGCAGCAGTGTGGTGCTGTGATCGGCCGCACCGGGTTGCTCGATTCCGAGCGTGTCCAGAATCGCCTGTGTCAGTGTCGATTCCGATTCCAGCCACAACTGCTCCGGCGATGGCTCGCGCATGTAGGCGGCGGCGGTGGCGCGCAGCATCGCCGAGCACAGCCGAGGGCTGCGCAGCAGTGTCGTGTTCAGCGCGGCCAGGTTGCGCCCGATGTGCTCCAAGACATCGCCACCCTCGGGTAGCTGCCATCGGTCGTTGACGAAACTGGCGATCTGTTCCTGGAACAGGGTCGCGAACACCTCGGTCTTGGTGGGGAAGTACCGGTAGAGCGTGCCCAACGCCACGTCCGCCCGATTGGCGAGATCGGCCATCTGTACCCGGTCGAACTCCGCTTCGGCACCGAGTTCGGCAGCCGCCCGCAGGATGGCGACCCGCCGGGCCACCTGACCAGCCGACGCCGGGGTCGCGGCGGGGCGCTGCTGTGCGATTCGCCCCATCGACCCGCCCTTTCTCGTCGCTTCCTGAACTCGACGATAGCGGCTGTCCTGCCGACCCCGGGGACGAGAGGACACCGACCATTCCCGTTGGGCCGAAATCGCCTGAGACACCACTCGCCGCCTTGGCCAGCAGCCCCTACTACGCGGCCCGTCTGGTCACCGACACCCACAGCCGCGTCCTGCATGCCGACCACACCGTCATCGAGGGCCTCTACGCCGCGGGCAACACCGCTTCACCCGTCATGGGCCACACCTACGCCGGACCCGGCGCCACCATCGGACCCGCCATCGTCTTTGCCTACCTCGCCGCCCACCACATCGCTACCACTGGACACCGCGCACCGACCACCACCGCTGCGGATCAGTAATGGGGCCGCCCGTGTCCTGCGAAGTCATCGAATGCGGGATCACTGCGTTGCTCACATGCGGCGTCGGTGAGATCGGGCTTCTGACTCAGCGGCTCACAATCGTTTCCCGTTGCACACGCGACAGTTTCTCGGGATTGCGCACAATATAGAGCCCGGTGATCAGACCGTCGTCGATCCGCGCGGCTACGACGTTGTCGATCTCCCCGTCGATCCGGATGATCAGCGCCGGGCAGCCATTGATCTGTGCCGGCTCGACCGACACCGCGCCGCTGACCCTGGGCAAGCCAACCGCCAGCAACCGAGCCACCCGGGCCGCCCCCACAACGGGCCGCGGCACGGCCTGCACGACTCCGCCACCGTCACCCAGCAGTACGACATCCGGCGCGAGCATGTCGAAAAGGCTTTGCAGATCACCCGTTTCGATTGCCCGTCGGAATGCGTCCAGCGCGCCGCGGGTCTCGGCCGGGGAGACGGTCCCGCGTGGTCGTCGTGCGGCGACGTGTGCGCGTGCCCGATGGGCGATCTGGCGGACCGCGGCGGGGGTTTTGTCGACGGCTTCGGCGATTTCGTCGTAGGCCAGATCGAAGACCTCGCGAAGTACGAATACCGCTCGCTCGGTCGGCGCGAGTGTCTCGAGTACCAGCAGCATCGCCATCGAGACGCTGTCGGCCAGTTCGACATCCTCGGCCACGTCGGGTGTGGTGAGCAGCGGCTCGGGCAACCAGGGACCGACGTAGGACTCTTTGCGACGGCCGAGCGTGCGCAGCCGGGTGAGTGCTTGGCGGGTGGTGATCCGGACCAGGTAGGCACGATGATCCCGCACCGTGTCGAGATCGACATCCACCCACCGCAACCAGGTCTCCTGCAGGACATCTTCGGCATCGGCGGCCGAGCCCAGCATCTCGTAGGCGACGGTGAAGAGCAGGTTGCGGTGGGCGAGGAATGCCTCGGTAGCGGGATCCCTGCGCTCGCTCATCGGTTGCTCCTGTCTGTTCGCTATCGACTGTGTCACGCACAAGACGCCGGTCCAAACCGCTTTGTGACATCCACGGACAGTGGCGCACGTCACGTCGGCGGGCACGCACCAGCATTTCGTGGTCGTTCAGCACTCACCACCCGCAAGTCGATGCACGTTCGAGAGCACAGTCGCCGCCTTGCCCGGCAATCACGCCCCTCAGCGCGACCCGCACGATAGCCGCTCGTCGGCTCCGACCGGACACCGCTGCCGCCGATAGGGAATGGTGGGACGGTGCCGAATATCAGTCTGGATGCGGTCAGTGCGAGTCACGGGGATGCGCCGATACTCAGCGATATCACCGCAACGTTTCCTGCGGGTCGATGTGCGGCGGTGGTCGGCCCGAGCGGCACGGGGAAGACCACGTTGCTGCGGCTGCTCAATCGGCTCGACGAACCGAGCGGCGGCCGGATTCTTCTCGATGACGTCCCGATCACCCGGTTCCACGCCCCGGATCTGCGTCGACGTGTCGGGTTGGTGCCACAGCACCCCACGCTGCTCACCGATACCGTTGCCGAGGAGATTCGAGTCGGCCGGGCCGATCTCGCGTCCGATCGCCTGGACATGCTGCTCGCCCGCGTCGGCTTGCCGAACTTCCGCGGCCGACGCTGTCTCGAGTTGTCCGGTGGCCAGGCGCAGCGAGTGTGCCTGGCTCGAGCGCTCGCCGTCGAACCGGAGGTGTTGTTGCTCGACGAGCCGACCTCTGCCCTCGATACGGAATCCGCGGCGGCGGTCGGCGCTCTCATTCGCGAGCACACCGCGGGCGGCGGCGGTGTCATCCTGGTCAGCCACGACACCGCCTTCGTAACCGACGTTGCCGACGACATCTGGACACTGCGAGACGGGCACCTGTCCCCCGGCGATGAACGGAAAACCCAGTGACAGAACAGCTTTCCGTACCCGGCTGGCCCGGTGTCGCGACCTCGCTCGTGCTGGTCGCAGTGGCCGCCGCAATCGCTTACCGCCAGCAACTGCACCTGACCCGCGAACTGCTCATCGCCGCCACCCGCGCCGCGGCCCAGTTGGTGGCCGTCGGCGCCATACTACTGATCCTGTTCCGGCACACCGGATTACCGGGCGCGCTCGCGTGGGTTGTCCTGATGGTGCTGATCGCCGGACAGGTGGCGGGCCGACGCGGCAAAGGTCTGCCGCGGGCGCGCGGGGCCGCCACCATCGGCGTCGGCATCGGCTCGGCCATTACGCTCGGCGCACTCATCCTGCTCGGTGTCATCTCGACACAGGCCCGAGTCGTCGTCCCGGTCGGCGGCATGATCGTTTCCGCCTCGATGCAGGCCACCGGCATCGCGCTGCGCCGACTCCATGAGGACGCCCGCAATGCGCGCCCCGCCATCGAAGCCCGACTATGCCTGGGCCTTTCGGCGCGCGAAGCCTTCCTGCCGCATCGCCGATCCGCATTGCGCACCGCACTGATCCCGACGATCGACGCGACCAAGGTCGTCGGCCTGATCAGTTTGCCCGGCGCCATGACCGGACTCATCCTCGCTGGCGTCGACCCGCTCACCGCCATCCGCTACCAGATCGTGGTCATGTACATGCTGCTCGCGGCCACCGCCCTGGCCGCGCTGACCGCCGCGCGCGTCGCGGAGTCCTATCTGTTCGATGGTGCGCAGCGCCTGCTGCCGCTGCGGGACTGATGCGTGTCGCGACCGGACGGGAATCACCGCACAACGCATAGGCTTTGGCTGTTGAACTTCGGGCCGGGCAGATGGGAGCGAGCGAATGGGCGATGCGGTGGTCGCGGTGCCGGAGTCGGTGCGTACGGAGTTGCGGCGCGGGGTGCGCAGTGTGCTGGTGGATGCGGTCGCACTGCGGTTGGTGCGGGAGCGGTTCGATGATGAGCAAGCCGAGGCATTGCGCCGGTATCTGGAGGCGTCGCAATCGGCGAATACGTTGCGGGCGTATCGAACCGATTGGATCGCATGGGCGGGATGGTGTGCCACGGAAGGGCGGCAGGCGCTGCCCGCGGACCCGCTCGATGTCGCGGTGTACCTGGCCGCGGCAGCGGATGCGTTGCGTCACAGTGACGATGGATCGCAGCGTTGGGCGTTCAGCGCGGCCACCCTCGAACGCAAATCGGCAGCGATCGCGGCGGTCCACGCCGCCAACGGATTACCATCGCCCACCCGCTCCGACGTGGTTCGCCTGACCTTGCGCGGTATCCGCCGGACCCGCCGCACACAGCCAAAGCGCAAGCGCCCGGTGCTGTTGCACACCCTCGAACAATTGCTCGCCGGACTGCCCGAACCGCGGTGGCCCACCGAACCCGCGCGCCGCCGCGACACCCTGGCATTGCTCGTCGGATTCGCCGGAGCGTTGCGCCGCAGCGAACTCGCCGGATTGCGGATCGCCGATGTGCGGGTGGATCTCGACCACAGCACCGGTGAGCCGCTGCTGCTCGTACAACTCCCGACCACCAAAACCGACCCCACCGGCATCACCGAACAGCGCGTCGCACTCCCCCGCGGCCAGCGTCCACACACCTGCCCCGTCTGCGCGTTCGCCGACTGGATCCAGCTGCTCGAAGTTCACTGCGCACGTGGCGATGTGCGGGCCTGGCTCGACGACACCCCCGCGACATCCCCGCAGATTCACCGCTGCCATGGCTACCAGGGCACCGCACTCGCCGAAAACGCCACGCTCCCCTTGTTTCCGACCATCACCCGCCACGGCGGCATCGGCACCGAACCGATGTCCGGGCGCGCCATCGCCGAACTCGTCAAACGCTATGCGGCCCGCGCCGGACTCGATCCGGACCTGTTCTCCGGTCACTCCCTGCGCGCCGGATTCGCCACCCAAGCCGCACTCGGCGGCGCCAGCGACCGCGAGATCATGCGGCAGGGCCGCTGGTCCAACCCGCGCACCGTGCACAACTACATCCGCACCGCGAACCCCTTGGAAGACAACGCCGTCACCAAACTCGGCCTCTAGATCTCGTTTCCGGATGACCTCCCTGATCACTGGTCGGCCCACAGCTCCAGCTCAGCCCATGCCGAAGTCGACGCGGTAAACGTTCACGACAAGCCACTAGACTTCGGCGCGTAGTCGCATTCAACTGGACCCAGGCCAGCAGTCCGAGCAGACCTCGCGGGTCGAGGAACATGTTTGAGAAATCCGGCGCTCAGCAGTTCATAGCCGCACACTATGTGCGGCCTCGGAGTCGTCGCCGTGTCGACCACAGCGGGCTGGAGTTTGCCTGCCCGAGGAGACCGGTCGCGCCTAATACCCTGGTACCACAGATGATCCGGACCTTTGGGCGATGCGCGGGCGGACATCGACGGACAAGGTAAATAGCGTGAGCCCCACCGATACCAGCAACACCCAGCCCGGCCCCGTGTGTGTAATGCAGTCACCGACCACCGCAAAGGTCTGGGCCGCACTCGGCGTCTACGTGCTGTCGACCCTTGCCGCCTCGGTTGTCTTACTTGTGGTGCAACCTCATTCGGGCATTGACCCGGCGGCGCTGTCACTGGTCCAGTTCGGCCCGGCGCTGGGCGTGCTGGCAACCTGGCTGACGTTCAGGAAGACCGTCTCCGGACTGCTGCCCGGAGCGGTCTCCTCCCGGCGAGTAGGCGCGAGTGTCGTGGCGGTAGTCACGGCTTGCGTGTTCTTCTGCCTGTTGATCACGATGGCAGCTGTCGTGTCGGGCACCGCCCTTGTCGGCCCCGCGGCAGTCGGGGGTCTTCCTTTCGCCGTGTTCGTGGTGCTCCAACTCGTCGGCGCGGGCGGCGAGGAGATTGGTTGGCGGGGCCTGATGCAGCCGATACTGGAATCTCGAATGACCAGGTTCGCGGCAATTTCTGCGACCGGGGTGACCTGGGCACTGTGGCATGTCCAGGCATTCGCGGCGGGCCCGGTGACCGCGGTCTGCTTCTTCGTCTCGGCGACGGCGTTCGCCATCGTGCTCGGATACCTGGGCAACGGGAGTTTCCGCCAGCGTGTGCTGGTCGCGTCGATCGGGCATTGGCTGATCAACATCGCCTGCTATCTGCTCGCCGGTGACAACACCTTGGATCGGCCGCAGATCGTGTTCATCGCAATTGCTGGCGTGCTCATCGCCGCAGGCACAATGACGGTCCGTGCTCTGCAACACCGTAAGCAGTGCCGTCCGGGACTGGATCACGAGCAGAGCGCACGCGCCGTCAATTCGCCGCGCTAGGCGCTGCCCAACACAAGTAGCGCGAACCGCAGCAGGGACACCGTCGCTGACCCCGAACAACGTTGGGTCAACAATTCAGCAGAGTCGCGACGCCAGATCCACCACATGCCTGACGCACCACAGCTCACGACTCCGCAAACTGCGCCATGACATCTGGCAGCGGACAGCGGCGTGCGGGGTGACAGCGTCCGCGGCTGCCGCCGCGACCTGGGCCGAGGATGCTCAACCGCGAATACGACCCGAACCAGCCGTAGCCCTTACCGGTCACCGCGACATGAAATCACCCCATGAAATCACCCACCGGCCAACCCTGTTCACCGAGGCAGGAAACTAGCGCCGGATCTCGCGAAACTGTTCCTTCTATCGCCAATTGCATCGGATGCGAACTCGCGACACAGTGCACATTGACTGGTTCGATGGCGGAAATTTGGCCTGCACCAGGGGGATTCGG